>WREE01000048.1 GCA_009779515.1 Symbiobacteriaceae bacterium | reverse complement strand
CGGGCAACTGGCATTCATCAAACCGTCCAATTACGAGCAGGCGAAAACACGGAAATACAAGAGCGATATAGGTCTTCGGGAAAACATGCCTTACGACGAAGCCAGCGACGCTTATACCTGCACCATGGGCTATCCGCCGTCGTTTCCTCCTCCACGGTATGGTTAAAGTGCAAACAGAAATTATGTTACTTTGTTTTGCTTACAACATCAGGAAGTTGCATATGAAAATCCAAAGCAGTCGCTGCGGAGTTCACCTGCATCAACCTACCGCTGCTTAGTATAAAAATTATTCCCTATAGCACGGAAGAGGGGTAGCCCTCTTGGTTGTTATGCCCTTATTCGGGCTTTTTTCTTTTTTAGAAACTGTTCTCCTGAGTAAATGCCAAAGATACATGGGTAAAGGGCTGTCTCTTCAAGGATATGTGACATCCTTAATGAGACAGCCCCTTCCTTTTTGATTCTCGGGAGTGGCATCAGCTTCACAATTATGCTTTCTCTTTAGCCATCAGGTCGATATCCAACACCTTGCCCGCCGGTTGGATGAGGATATCCAGAATACGAGGACCAATCCAACCGGACATACCACAAATAACACCAAGCCAGTCGCCGGTGATACCGGAAGCTCTTGCCAGCATCAGCACCATTAACCCTGCGAAACCACTGATGAAAAGTTCTGAGAGGATAAGGCTCCAGAGCATCTTCTTGCGGTTCTTAGTATGCAGCAGCCTAGCTAAGCCGCCACATGAAGCCAATAGTATGGCAATAACAGTCTCCCAAACCCGCTGAACTTCAATCATCTTCACTCACCTCCTTCGAGTGTTGTTAGTGTTACTGCTCAACCCATTAGAAACTCTGCGTCGTAAGATTCATGTTCGTGGCTTAGTCGTGCTACTAAAGCTATCAACCACACCTGCAGGATGAAGGTTATGGCAGTGCTTATCCATTGACTTACGGAGACCCACAACGCAACGCCGACGGTGACACTATATTCGGAGACACCAGCGACAGTTAAATAGCGCCCATCTTCAGGGTGATTTGTCAACCACTTGAAGTAGAGGCATAGTTCTCTATATGTCTGTTGCTTGGGGGTATAGCCGATAATGATTTCGCCGTGTTCTTGTTCGCTTATCAGCCGCACAAACTCCGGATAATCCAGTGGCTCGAAGATACTCGTCTCATAGAAACGATCTGTGATCGGTACCAGTTCATTATTTTTCAACGCGTAGGCTCCGGCATAGACTTGGTAGAGCCTATCGATGTACTCGATGGCGTTACAAATACTGACTTCGTATGTAGCGATCTCTTCAACAGCTCTAGTGGCAAGTGTAGCTTCCAGCACATCCAGACATTCTTTCACTTCCTCGAACTTCTCCCTGATAAGAGCATTATGTATCTCTCCAGTGGCGTAGTGGAAGAACAGGGCGTTGAACACCAAGAAGCATATGGGGATAAGCAGTAGATAACGGTATCTTTTGTGGCTGTAGATGTTGATACTCATACATTTCACCTCCTTCCACATCATATGGTAGACAGCTAAGGCTCTGAGCTTAGTCAGAACGACTGCTTCCCATGATAATAGCAGAAGGAAGGTACAAAAAAGTCCCCGACTTTTGGGCTAAAAGTAGCAACAAACGAGCCAAAAGTCGGGGACGCATTTAATTTCTTTGTCGGTTAAGCTATGAGCGATCGATCAAACCAAAGTAACTTCATCCCCACAACTCGCGATTGTGGAAGAGAAGGAAAATGAAAGGATGAAAACGATGGCTACGTTACTAACACCTGTTATTGCCGGATCACCTTCGTTCCCTAGTGCAACTCTCAAAGGTGGTACTTTAGCGAAGAAATCAGGAGACTACTTCTTTTACAGTAACTATCCCGAGCAAATCACGGCTGAGCACATAGCAGATAGTAGTAAAAAAGTCTTTCTAAATTCTGCCAACGTAAGTGGTGATGTGCATGTTTACGCCTGGCATCAAAACATGATAGAGGCGCAAGGTTATGGAGCGTTACACATAACTAATAGAGGCTCCACTAACCTCAAAATCGAAGTATTGAACTCTGGTCTCACTAACAATGTTTTCCAAGATACTAGCGCATGGTCGACTTACTTTGGCAGTCGTAAAGCGGAAAGTTACTTTGTTGATCCTGGCTATTCAATCCAACTATTTAGGCAAACAGTGTTGCATATGAAGCCTTACGGCTATATTGCACACCTAAGGATTACTGGAGGTTCAGCGCGGTTACAGGATGTATTTTATACTTCCTTCCCTGATGATCCAATAAACCAAGCACAAAGAACACAGGCGTACGAAGAAGATTGCTTCCGCGGAAGTTGCTCTGGTTATATTTATGACTTAACAACCCCAGTAATAACTGTAAACAGTAGCAACATAGTAGATTTCATTTGTTTCGGAAAAAAGAATGATGGTTCATACGTGCACAACTCTTTTGGTAATAATGATATGGCTGACATGAACAGCGGTGGTCCAAGTAACACTGGTGGCAAACTCAGTGGCTGTTTTGGACAGATACTGAGGTTCAAAATGCGTATTAAAAACGGTTATGCCTCCAACAGTGGCGAAAAGTCTTTCAAAATTAGCTTGTGTGGTCGTGGTGGTAACACACACATGCTTGTTGGGCTCACCACAGCAACACACACCTTTACCGATCCCCAGACGGTGAAAACACTATCCGATATAACCACTCATACTTTCTATGATTTTATCAAAACAGATCCTATTTCACCCGGAACGACAAGTGAAGTGACCTTCTTTACTGTTGTACCAGCTGGTTCCAATGGACCATATGCACTAAGTGCACATTACTAATCCTACTGAATAATTCTTAGAATAGGTGGCTACTGCGATTCCCTTCGTGGTAGTCATCTTTTTTGGGGGCTCAAAAACTCTTTTTCTCCATTCAGATTGACCACGCTCAAAGTAGGGTAGTCCTCTAAATTGAATTCACCTAAGTAATTATTTTCACAGAACAGTGACCCAAAGAACTCACTCCCTGTGGGTATCTTCAGTTCTTTAAGATAGTTATTACTACACATCAACGAGCTGATGGGCATGAATTCCGGAAAAACAATTTGCTCAAGATAGTTGCTTCTACAATCTACTATAGAAAGGTTCACATTTTGGCTAAGATCAAGGTGGCGGAGCTTATTGTTTTCACAGTCCAAGATTTCTAAAGCAGTATTATGCGATACGTCTAGTGAGGAGAGATAATTACCGTCCACAAACAGTCTCCTGAGCTTTGGACATTGTGATACGTTGATCTCTTTAAGAAAATTATCACTTACGTAGAGAAACTCCAGTCCTGTAAAATAGACCAACTCAGGTATACTTTGAATTTGATAATCGCGTAGGTCAAGTGTTTGTCTGCCTTCAAAGCAGCTTATGCAAAAAGGGGGGACTCTATCAAAGTAGTTATTCTCTATTAAAGCCCTCTCAAAGTTAGCATCCTCAAATATTATAATATCTGGATTGTGGTGATAGTTACACATACGGATCTCCTCACGATGAAACAGGTGTAATTTCATATACATGATAAGCCCCACCACAGAGATAACGGTAATAGATATGAAAACCATTTTCCTTTTACCCAAACATACTCACCTCACGATATATAGCTTACATTTGCGGGACGTTATAGTTCTATGTCTTCACAATCTGGACTACAGGTCATGTCATTTAACCACCACTGCCGCTGATGTTCATCTTCTTCGGCGTTTGACCATTTCGCTGTATCACAGGAAATTCCTCTATTTCTTCGTTGAGACAGCCCCCTCAACCTAAACCCCCGGAAGACTTCCCTTATTGGGGAAGCCATCCGGGGGTTTTGGTTGGAAAAAAGGGGTTTTATGTTCAATGTTTCCTGCCTAAATTATCTTAAAGGGATAGAAGTAACCGCTTTTTGGCGACCTGGGCGTCAAAAAGCAAACTTTTTACGAGAACAGACTATATTCGCCGAAGAGCGCACTCTTAAAGGCGAGAGTTCATTAACGCTGTTTAAAACGTGTCCAAGCGTCATCGATAAGCTCGGTGGCGGCAAGGTCGATATTTTCCATAAACTCAGCATTGCCTAATATTTCGGCCGGGATATAGAGAGCTTTGTTCTCCAAAACCTCCTGGGGGAGATAATCTTTGGCAGTAGCAACACAGTTAATATAACCAGCATAGTTGGAAAGCTCCGCCGCCATATCTCCGCGCAGGATAAAATTCAGAAAGAGATGAGCGTTGGCGGTATTGGCAGCGCCGGAGGGGAGAAAGAAGCAGTCGATACCAAAACCCATACCTTCTTCGGGGTAGACAATCTCCAGGTCGGGGCGCTCTTCCAGAGAACGGGTAATACCGGAGGTGAACATAAGTGCCGCCAAGGCTTCGCCGGAGATCATTTTCTCGTGGGCGGTGTCGTAGTCCAGGGCCAGAATATTGCCTTTAAGTTCGTAGAGCTTTTCTTCGGCGGCTTTGATGAGCTCCGGGTCGGTGCTGTTCAAAGAGCCTCCTAACATCATCATGGTAAAACCAACCATGAGACGGGCATCATCGAAGACCACTACGGAGTTCGCTAGGGAAGGATCCCACAAACTGGCGTAGCCGGTGACCGGGATGTTAACTTTAGCCGGATCGTAGATGATCAGGGGAGTGCCGGCAGCAAAGGGGATGGTATAGGTATCTTCGGGGTCGTAAAACTGCCCTAAGAAAGCCGGTTCGATATCCTGGGCGTTGGGGATAAGGCTGTAGTCCAGCTCCTGCACTAAGCCTGCTGCCGCTGCCTCAGCGATGATATAGTCCGATGCCAACACCAGGTCGTAGCCTACTCCTCCGGCAGCATCTAACTTGGTGAGCATCTCCTCGTTACGGTCGAAGAAGGAGAAGTTGACGGTGATGCCGGTCTCCGCTTCAAAGGCGGCTATCACATCCGGGTTGATATACTCTGCCCAGGTGAAAATGATGAGTTCCTTGCTGGCAGGGGGCGAGGGAGGCTCGGTAGGTGGGTTAGTGGGAGCGGCAGTAGGAGGAGAGGTGGGCGGTGAGGTGGCAGGTGTCGGCGAGGAACAGGCAGTTAGCAAGAGCAAGGCTATCAGGAACAAGGCTACAGGTTTACGCATGGAAGGTCCTCCTTTGTGTTATTTTACGAATTGTATAGAACAAGGCAATAGCCATAATGATGACGACTAGCATCAAGGCGCAGAGGGCGTAGACCTCCGGGGTAATCCCTACCTTGGAGAGGGAATATATACGAATGGGCAGGGTATCGCTGGTAACTCCTTTGACAAAGAAGCTGATAACCACATCGTCCATAGACATGGCGAAGGCGAGAATGGCGCCGGAAAAGATAGAGGGGGTAATAAGGGGGAGGGTGATATCGCGAAAGGCGCGCCCCGGGGAGGCACCCAAGTCGCGGGCTGCCTCCACCAAGTTGGGATCCATCCCTGCTAGGCGGCTTTGCACGTTTAAATAGATATAAGGGATGCAAAAGGTGGAGTGGGCGATGATGAGGGTTCCCATACCAAAGGTGACCTTCATGGCAGTAAAGAGGGTGAGATAAGCCATGCCTAAGATAATCTCCGGGAGCATTAACGGGGCGATAGCCAGGTTTTCCAGCAAATCTTTCCCCCAAAAGTGCGAACGAGTCATACCTACGGCTCCGGCAGTGCCGATGACGATAGCGATACCGCAGCTGGCAAAGGCGACCTTCAGACTGTTCATTAGGTTAGCTCGGATAGAGCGGTTAGTCAGGAGACGGGTATACCACTGGGTGGTGAAACCGCGCCAGACGCCGTAGCGCCCTTCATTAAAGGAGTAGGCGACTACAATGATGACTGGCAGGTAGGTAAGCAAGAGCAACAGGGCTACATAGAAACGGCTGCTGAGGCGTAACCAGCGGCTGGAGGTGATAGGGGTACTCTGACGCAAGAGGCGGCCTAAATTCGAGCGCATAAGCTGCCCTCACCTCCTTATAGCATCTCACCGATGCTCTTCCCGCCGGAAAAGACGCGGTATAAGCGGATAAGCAGTACAGTGATAAGCAGCATGACTACGGACAGAACGGCGCCAAAAGGCCAGTTACGCGCCGAGAGCAGCTGGGTGGCAATAAGGTTTCCTAAGAGCATATCTTTACCTCCCCCTAAAAGGTCGGAGATGAAGAAAAGCCCGATGGAAGGGACGAAGACTAAGATAGAACCGGCGATAATGCCCGGTAAGGTTAAAGGTAGGGTTACGGTGAGAAAGGCTCTTAAGGGGGAGGCGCCCAGGTCTCGGGCTGCTTCCAGGAGAGAACGGTCTAGCTTTTCTACGGAGTTATAAATAGCCAGGATCATAAAGGAGATAAGCCCATAAACCATGCCCAAAAGGATAGCTCCCTGATTATGGAGCAGGCGCAGAGGCTCTCGGATAACCCCCAGTTTGAGGAGGAGGTTGTTTAAAACTCCATCGTAACGTAAAAATAGGATCCAGCCGTTAAGGCGGATAAGGGAGTTGAGCCAAAAAGGGGCAAGTAGGAGGAGCAAAACCAGTTGGCGGCGTCCTGGAGGTAGGCTAGCCGTGGTATAGGCAAAGGGGTAGCCTAAGACTAAGCAGGCGAGGGTGGTGAGGGTGGCAATCCTCAGGGAGTTGGCGAAAATAGCGAAATAGGTGGGGTCTGCCAGTTTGCGGTAAGCCTCCAAAGTATGAACGTCGGTTACCCCCCAGGTAGCGCCTCGCTGCAGGAAGCTAAGGTTGACGATATAGATGATAGGGAGGACGATAAAAAGCGCTACGGAGATAATGAGAGGCCACAAGGCAGGGGAGAGGTAAAAGCTCGGTCGTCCCAGCAGCTTGGACTTCCTAGACATCCAGCCGGGCTTCCTTGGAGTGGCGTAGGATAAAGTTGCGCCTAGGTTCCACTTTTTCCCCCATTAAGGTGTTGAAAATCTCCTCGGCATAGCTGGCATCTTCAACCCCCACCCGCATGAAGGTGCGCCGCTCCGGATCCATGGTAGTCTCCCAGAGCTGGGAGGCATTCATCTCCCCTAACCCTTTGTAGCGCTGCACATTGTTGCTGCCGCCAATTTGTTTCAGGATGCGGTCGCGTTCGGCATCGCTATAGGCGTAGTGGGTGGCTCGTCCCTTAACTATTTTATACAGGGGTGGTTGGGCAATATAGATATACCCGGCTTCAATAAGGGGTTGCATATAACGGTAAAAAAAAGTGAGAAGTAGGGTGCGTATATGGCTGCCATCCACATCGGCATCGGTCATGATGACCACTTTATGGTAACGCGCCTTTTCCAAATCGAAGTTACCGCTGATTCCTGTCCCCATGGCGGTAATCAGGGCGCGAATCTCCTCGTGACCTAAAATTTTATCCAAACGGGATTTTTCGACGTTGAGGATCTTACCCCGCAAAGGAAGTACCGCCTGGAAACGGCGGTCGCGACCGGATTTGACGGTGCCCCCGGCGGAATCTCCTTCCACTAAATATATTTCTGCAAGAGCCGGGTCGCGGGAGGAACAATCTGCCAGTTTCCCCGGCAGAGCCGAAATATCCAAAGCGCTGCCACGGCGGGCAATCTCCCGGGCTTTGCGGGCAGCTTCCCTGGCGCGGGCTGACTGTACTGCTTTTTCCACAATCCGTTTAGCCACAGCCGGGTTTTCCTCCAGATAGACCCCCACCTCCTCGCTGGTGAGCGTCTCCACGATACCGCGCACTTCGGGATTCCCCAGCTTAGTTTTCGTCTGCCCTTCAAACTGAGGCTCGGGTAAGCGCACGGACAAAACTACCGTCAACCCCTCCCGGATATCGTCTCCGGAAAGGCTATCGTCGTTATCTTTAAGTATTTTGAAACGTCGGGCGTAATCGTTAACGGTGCGGGTAAGAGCCACCTTAAAGCCTAGCTCGTGGCTTCCTCCCTCCTGAGTGTGAATATTGTTGGCGTAGGAGTATAAATTTTCCTGATAACGACTGGTATACTGCCAGGCAATTTCTACTTCGACGTCATCTTTACTCTTTTCCAGATAGAAAGGTTCATGCAAGGCATCTTTCTCCTTGCCTTCTTCCACCCGGTTGAGAAACTGGACAAACTCGACAATCCCCCCTTGGTAGCGGAAGGATTGGTGGGTGGTGGGCATAGCGCGTTGATCATAAAACTCGATATGCAGCCCCTTGTTAAGGAAAGCTTGCTCCCGAAGTCGGGTGGTGATTAAATATTCATCGAAGATAAGCTCTTCGAAGACGGAGGGGTCGGGTTTGAAGGAGACGATGGTGCCATGCTCTTCGGGGGGAATTTGGTCAACCACCCTCAGCTCCTGGTGGCGCTCTCCTTTAATAAAGGACATTTCGTAGAGATGCCCTTCCCGCTTTACCTGCACCCGTAGCCACTCGGAAAGAGCGTTGACCACCGAGGCTCCTACTCCGTGCAAGCCGCCGGCTACTTTATAAGTGCCACCGCCAAACTTTCCTCCGGCGTGGAGAACCGTAAAAATAACCTCCACTGCCGGAATACCCAGTTTAGGGTGCAAGTCTACCGGCATGCCCCGCCCGTTATCCTCCACAGTGATGGAATTATCGGGGTGGATAGTGACTACAATATGGTCGCAGACACCCATTAGGGCTTCGTCGATGGCGTTATCGACAATTTCGGTCAGAAGATGATGGAGCCCCCGGGAGCTGGTGGTGCCGATATACATGCCTGGGCGTTTCCGCACCGGATCCAGCCCCTCCAGGATTTCAATGCGTTCCGCACCGTACTTTTCAATCTCTTGTTCTAAACTTTCGTTACTCTGCTTAGCCATTGCTTTACTCCTTATTGCAAAATCCAAGTGGCCATATCGTCGAAAACTGTTCCGGGAATAGCTCCTTGAGTTTGGTACTCCTCCATGGCATCGATAATATTCGTGGCCACCGAGGGCATGAAAAGGTGGTTTAGCCCAGGGTAAAGCCTGAAAGTGACATAGCTTTTATCAGCCAGAGCCTCCCGGTAAAGAGCATAGTCTTGGTCGGCATAAACTTGCCAATCGGCTCCGCCTTGCAGAATAAGGGTGGGGAGAGCCAATTCTTGAATATCCTTTAGAGCGTTGTTTGGTTCCAAGCTATAAACGTAGTAGGCGCTCATGCCGTAAACAGTGCCTGCTGCCCGAGCTTCGGCGGCAGTCATGGTGGCGAGCTCTGCTCGCTCCCGGCGCCAAAACTGCTGCATTTCCCGGTAGCTTGCCGCCATATCGGTCATTTGGTGGGTGGCGTAAAAATCCAGCAAAGCCTCTTGTTGGTCGTCTAAGATATCCATCAAAGAGCGGGGAGAGCCGGCGAAGAGGATCATGCCTGCCAAGGCATTTTCCTTGGCCATCAGGGGAGCCAGCATCCCACCCAAGCTATGACCTAGAATATAAACCTGCTCTCGATCTACCCCCGGGGCTTCCTGCGCTAGAAGGGCGGCTGCCCGGAAGTCTTCCACATACTCCTGGTAGATGGAAAAGGCAGGGTCGGCGGAGATTTCTGGGTAGGCAAAGTTACGTTTATCGTAGCGCAGTGAGGCAATACCGCGCTGGGCCAAGCCATAAGCGATTTGCCCAAAGACGCGGTTGGCACCAACCGTTTCATCGTAATCGGTAGCGCCTGAGCCTTGCACCAGAATAACCAGAGGGGCTAGGGTATCCGGAGCTGTGGGAACCAGCAAACGACCTCGTAAAGGGTAACCGCTGCCGGCATCCACCGTAACAGCTAACTCTTGAAAACCGTCAGGGGGCGGGTAGGGCTCCTCCACGCTAGCCGTGGAAGGCAACACCTGAATACCTGCCACCAGACCGTCCTGAGACAAGACGATTAAAAGGTTCAACGTGCCTCCCGCAGTTTGACAAAGGACACTGTTCAGCAAGTAGCCATCATGCGTCCCCTGACTGGTGCTGCTTAAAACTTCCTGCAGCTCACCATACACAGCTTTAAGCATCCGCATAAAGGCCGCCGTCCCTCCCAGGGAGGCAAAGTATTCTGCCATGGGGAGGTCTAACAAGCCTTCTACCGCTCCGTACTGCTCCTCCAGCAGCAATTGCACAAAAGCCCCTGCTAAGGTTTCACCAGGAGAGGCTGAAGTCATACTGCGAGAGGTCGGCTTAGGGAAAATGTGTATCGCCTGGGCGGTATCATCCCAGCGGATTTCTTCCACTACTCCCTGGAAAGCTCGCAAAGGAACTAGCAGAAGATCGTTTTGGATAAGGGGGGCAGTATCCAGGCTGCTCCGGAAGCCATCGACAACTACAGCAGCTTCGCCTACCTGTAAACCTACCGTATAGCCGGCAACGGTGGCGGTAATGGAGCGGGTCGCCTCATTCCAGGAGACGCTCCCTTCCAAGAGGATTTCCACCAGGTAGCGGTAAGGGAGCATAGTGCGTCCGGCGATGAGTTGAGGTGCCAGAGGTGGCTCCGGAAACTCCTTTTCTCCCTGGGTAACCTTTAAGGAGCCGATGGTGAGAACCAGGGGCTCTCTCAGTTCTTTAAGGGTTAAGGCAGGCAGGGGAGTAGCAGCTCCTGCCTGAGGAAAGGGTGCCAGCAGGGGAGAAAGCAGGGAGAACACGATAACCAGGGTAACAACTTGGCGTTTCACACGAACCCACTCTCCTGTCTCAAAGGTAATTGTCTTGCTTAGCTAGAATTTAGAAGGAGCATTTGGAAAGGGGATAATAAATCATGAAAACTATATTAATTGCCGGAGGGGCAGGCTATATTGGCAGCCATACAGCAGTGCATTTGTTGCAACAAGGATACCAGGTGGTTATTGTCGATAACCTAAGCAATGCTCAACCGGGCGTTGTGGCTGCCATCGAGAAGGTTAGCGGGAAGCAGGTTATCTTTTACCACACAGATGTGCGTCAGGAGGATAAGCTGGCGGCAATCTTTGCCGCTCACCCGGTCTGGGCGGTCATGCACTTTGCTGCCCTGAAAGCCGTGGCGCAATCGGTAGCCGATCCTTTAGCATATTACGACAACAATGTGGGGAGCACCATTTCTCTTTGCCGGGTGATGGACGCTGCCGGCGTACACAGGCTGGTCTACAGTTCCTCGGCTACAGTTTATGGTTTGGCAGAAAAAATGCCTCTTACCGAGGAAGATCCGGTGAACAGCGCCGAAGCCACTAACCCCTATGGTCGCTCGAAAATTATTTGCGAAGGGTTGCTCCAAGATTTAAGCATGAGCAACCCTGCCTGGAGTATTGCTCTGCTGCGCTATTTTAACCCTATAGGAGCCCATCCCAGCGGCATGTTGGGGGAGTTCCCTTTGGGTGTTCCCAGGAACATTATGCCCCTTATTACTCAGGTAGCCCTGGGCACAAGAGAGATTTTTCATGTAACCGGTAACGACTACCCTACTCCTGACGGCACCTGCCTTCGCGACTATATTCATATCAGCGACTTAGTGGCAGGACATACGGCGGCTCTCGACTTTCTGGCGACCAACACCGGCTGCCATCCCTTCAATTTAGGTAACGGTAAAGGTTACAGTGTTTTGCAAGTGCTCAAGGCCTTTGAGGAAGCCACCGGCATACCTATCCCTTATGCTTTCGCTCCCCGACGCCCCGGGGATGTGCCGGTAAGTTATGCCGACTGCCGTAAAGCCAACACTGTGTTGGGGTGGCAGGCTACCCTGGAGATAGTTGATATGTGCCGCGATGCTTGGCGTTGGCAACAAAATAATCCCGAAGGGTATGGGAAGGTCAATATCAGTTCTGTTACTTAGTTCGGCACTAGTGCTAAGATTCCCTGCATTTTTAAGGCAGCTTTCCCCTTCCCAGCTAAGAAAAAGAGCAGGAAAAAGCTGGGGTTTCAGCTAATTAATAAGTAAAAAAGGGGGTATATGGCCATGAATAAGGTTAAACGCTGCCTGAGCGGAGTTCTGCTCTTGGTGTTGCTGTTTCCTCTTGTCGCCTGCCAGAAAGAAAAAAGTATCGATGCCGATGCTCTGGCCAAGCAGCTGGTGGACAGCCTCTACAGCGAAACCATGTTGGAGATTGCCCCCGAGCGTCTGAGCCGCTTTTATCCCGCTCTGCAACAGGAAGAGTTTGCTTATATTAAAATTTATCATAGTGCGGAAGCAGTCCTGGCTGATGAGCTCCTTATCCTTCAGGTTAAGAACAGTAACCAGGTACAGCGCCTCCTGGCTACCCTAAATGAGCATTATACCGCCCGCGCCGCTCTCTATAGCGATTATGCTCCTCAGGAGAGCGACCGCATCCAAAAACGAACCGTGAAGCAAGAGGGGCGCTGGCTGGTGGTGGTTATCTGTAACAATAGGGAAAAGGCTGTCGGCATCATTGATAATGCTTTCAAGGGGGGGTAGGCTTGCCGGAGGTTGTTTTATCTTTACAGGAACTCTCCCTGAGCTTTGGCACCCAGCTCATTCTTCCCTGTCTCTCTCTGGAAGTCTTCAGGGGGGAGTTTCTTACCTTGTTGGGTCCCAGCGGCTGTGGCAAAACCACCACTTTGCGCATTGTTGCCGGGTTACTGGCGCCAGATGCCGGTCGGG
>WREE01000047.1 GCA_009779515.1 Symbiobacteriaceae bacterium | reverse complement strand
TTCACCCTCTCGCCTTCAGAGTGCGCTCTTCGGCGAATCAAGGTCTGTTCTTGTAATTAAGTTTGCTTTTTGACGCGCAGGTCGCCAAAAAGCGGTTACTTTTATCCCTTTAAGGTAAGTTAGGTAGGAAACAAGAAACATGAAACCGGTTTTTCTACAGTCTGAGCCCAGCCCTATGGCTGGGCTTAAACTATATATAAACCAGGTGCTATGCATTTATTTTTTTCGGTGCAGGAATCTCATTTTCCCTTGAAGAATTAAAATTATACATTCTAAGGTTAGCATATATTTACCTATAATTTTATACTAAGGAGCAATTATATGGACAATGTTACTTCAGCGCCTTCCCGTTATGCGGCAACCCCTCCAACCTACTCTCCCTTCTCGGCTCTCGCCTTTGCCGTGGGTATCCAGTGGCAGGAGCGCCCCCTTACGGTCATTTGCAGCATTGCCAGTATCTTCCTCCGGGTGCTAGTTCCCTTTTTGGGGATATACCTACCCAAGCTGGTGATCGATGAGCTTACAAGGGGCAGCTCTCCCCAGCGCTTTGTTACCGTAGTGGGGGGGTACGGTTTCATGTTGGCTTGCTTTAGTACGGTTAGAGCTTATACCGATTTTCAGGTCGACCAGTCTATTGGCACCATGGCCCAAATCCAAGGAGGCAGCCTCTTTTTCGCCAAGCAGGTGCATATGGATTATGAAGCGATGGAAGACCCTTATGTCATTGCCCTCAACGAAAAAGCCATGCGCGCCCGCAACAGCAACCACTCTCCGGCGCAAAATGTTATGCGCATCTTTGTTTTGCTGGCTGCCAATATCGGGGGCTTTTTGCTGTATGGCGGAGTTATTCTGCAGGTGCATCCCTTAATCATCGTCCTGTTGGCACTCTCGGCGGCTATCAGTTGGTTTTTTTTGAAAAGAGCGCGGGAGCTGGAGAAAAGCCAGCGGGAGGAGCGCTCCACCTTATGGTCTCAGGTAACAGCTCTGAAAAACTATATGAGCCGCCCCAACTACGCTAAAGATATGCGCCTTTATGCCATGTCCCCTTTCATGGAGGATGTGGTCTCCTCCCTGCAAGCCGAGCAAGAAGCCTTGGAGATTACTCTGGCTAGGGGCAATGCTCATGCTTCCCTGGCTAATGCTCTGCTCATTTTACTGCGGGATGGAGCAGCGTATCTCTTTCTTATTAATATGCTTCTGCGGGGTGACATCGCGCTGGGAGACTTTGTCTTCGTCTTTGCTGCTATTGGTACCTTTGCCACTTGGGTTTCTGGGATTATCCTGCAAGGAAGCGATATTGCCCGGGCGGTAGATGAGCTGGGAGATATTCGGCGCTATCTGGATGTGGCCTCCCGCCGCCCGGCTCATCCAGTTCCTATCCCCCACCGCGACGCTCCACCCACCATTGTTTTAGAAAACCTTTCCTACACTTACCCCGGCACGAACAAACCGATTATCGATAATATCAGCCTTACCATACCTGCCGGGGAACGGCTGGCTATCGTAGGAGTTAACGGCGCCGGTAAAACCACTTTGATTAAGCTCATTTGTGGTTTATATACTCCCACCCAGGGCAGGATCCTCTATAACGGGGTTGATCTTCAGGAGCTGGATCCTCTGGACTACTTCACCCGCATAGCGGTTGTCTTCCAAGATATTCATCTTATGGGGAACAGCATCGCCCTTAATGTCTCCCAGACCACCCAGGATGCTACAGAGATAGCCAAGGTTCACCGCGTTTTGCAACAAGCAGACTTTTGGGACAAGGTGCAATCTCTCCCTTTGAAAGAGCATACTATGCTGGTGCGACAAATTCACGATGATGCCATTGAGCTTTCGGGAGGCGAAATGCAAAAGCTGGCTTTAGCCCGGGCACTTTACAAAGATGCCCCTTTAATTATTTTAGATGAGCCTACGGCGGCTCTGGATCCTTTGGCGGAGAACTTGGTTTACCAGCGCTACGCTGAGCTTACCGCCGGCAAGAGTTCGATTTACATCTCCCACCGCCTGGCAAGCACCCGTTTTTGCAACCGCATTTTACTTATCTCCCAGGGGAAGATTGTCGAGGAAGGCAACCATGAGGAGCTGATGGCTCAAGGCGGCGAGTACGCTGCTATGTTTGCCATACAAGCCCACTACTACAAGGAGGAGCTAAAATCTATAGGAGGAGGTGCAAGGTAATGTTTGGCGCCAAAAAGATCTCCCACCGGGAAGCCTGGCAGTATACCCTACGCGGCTTTCGCACCTTTCGGGATATTGCTCCAGGCTCTTTGGGAGCAGCAGTAGCTTTGGGTATCCTGGACGGCATTATCCCTTTGGTGGCTTTTGCCCTGTCGGCACAGATTATCGATGCTCTAGCCACCGGGCAGGGAGCTGAAAGGTGCTATTTATTAGCAGGAGTAGCTGTTGTTCTGGCCTTCCTCCTGGCTGGTGGACGGGTCTGGATGCAAAGATGGCTGGCAGTCACCTCCGCTAACTCGCATTTAAAGCTATATCTCTTCCTGGCGAGACGCTACCTCAAGCTAGATTACCTCCATGTGGCCAACGCCACGGTTAACGAGTCGGTGGCAGATATTGAGGCTAAAACTAACGGCAACGGCATTGGGCTTCTGGCGTGCGGCCCCAACGGTACCCGGTTAACCGTGCAATACCTGAGCAGTGTGCTAGGTGCCGCCTTCCTCCTGGGAGGCATCTTCAACACTCGCACCCCTGTAGAGGCAGGTTTTATCACCTCCCCGGTAGCTTTGGCAAGTATCGTTCTTCTCATGCTGCTTAACTTGGGGTGGACTTGGTACCTCAATGGCAAGGTGCGGGAACTGCAACAAACCTCCTTTTCCGCTAACCCTAAGTGGAACACGGTTTATGCCTATTACCACCGCTATGTGCAGCCTGGAGCTGCCGCTAAAGACCTGCGTATCTACAACCAGGAAGAAGCCATTTTAGGGTTGATTAAAATAGATAATATCTGGCACACTTTCTTTCACCGCTTCGGTCTGGCTACTTCTTCCCAGGAGCTTGGCAACTCCCTGATAGCCATAGCCGTCTACCTGCTTATCGGCCTTCGCGCTTTAGCAGGGATGTATAGTATTGGTAACGTAGTGCAGTATGTAGGGGCTATCACCGCTCTTACCGGCAGCGGTTCCGCCCTGGTTAGCCAGGTAGTCCATATGCGCAACAATGCCGATTACCTCCCCCAGGTCTACGACTACCTGGATCTCCCCGACCGGGAACCTTCAGGGAAGCCTATCCCTCCCTCCAGCTACCACCAACCTTGGGAGATTGCCTTCGAAGATGTCTCCTTTATCTACCCGGGTAGCAGCAACTATGCCCTGAAGAACCTCTCCCTGAAGCTCCATGTAGGGCAGCGTTTGGCGGTAGTGGGGGAAAATGGCAGCGGCAAAACCACCATGATCAAACTGCTGTGCGGCTTTTACGAGCCCACTGCCGGACGGATAACCTTAAACGGGGTCGATATTAAAGAGTATGCCTATGCCGATTATATCGCCCTACTCGCGGTAGTCCTCCAGGACTTTACCCTGCTGGGGTTAAACCTGGGGCAGAATGTGGCTACCGCCAAGGAGTACGATACCGCCAAAGCCCAGGAAGCGTTGAACTTAGCCGGCTTTGCTGAGCGGTTGGCCACTCTGGAGGACGGGTTAGAAACGGTTTTGCTCAAAGATTTACATAAAACCGGGGTTAACATCTCCGGCGGAGAAGGCCAAAAAATTGCCATGGCGCGAGCCTTGTACAGAGACGCTCCCTTCGTCATTATGGATGAACCCACTGCCGCTTTAGACCCTATAGCTGAGTACGATATCTATAGCCGCTTAGATGAAATCATGGGTGGCAAGACTGCTATCTATATTTCTCACCGCCTGGCTTCCTGCCGCTTCTGCGATGATATAGCCGTCTTTCATCTGGGAGAGTTGGTGCAACGGGGTAGCCACGAGGAGCTGCTGCTGGACAAAGAAGGCAAATACCACCAGCTGTGGACTGCCCAAGCCCTGCATTATGTCTCACCGGAAGTGGCCTCGCCGGCTTTGCCTTAAGAGTTGAACTACCACTCTCCCTAGGAGATATTAAAAATAGCCACCCTTCTGGTCTAATACCTGAAGGGTGGCCAAGAAGCTGTTGGTCTCGTTATTTGCCCGCGATACTTAACCCCTTCACTAACAGGGAGGGGCAGCCGAAGCTCGCCATGGAAGGCGAGTTAAAGGTAAGATCGTCTCCTACAGCTGCTACCTGCTGCAGCAGGTTGTAGAAGTTCCCAGCCAGAGTTACCTGGGCTACCGGGGTAGTGAGTTTGCCGTTTTGTATACGAACCCCTTTCGTGGAAAGAGAGAAGTCGCCGGAGATAGGATTAACCCCAGCATTCATACCATCGAAGCGAGTGACTAACAGCCCTTCCCCTACGGCGGCATAAAGCTCCTCTTTGCTTTTCTCCGTTCCCGGCTCGGCAGCAGTAATATAAAAGTTAAAGGGAGCGATGCTGGCGCGTCCACCGGAGGCAGCATTACCCGTGGAGGCAACTCCATCTTTAGCAGCAGTCTGCAGGTTGTGCAGCAAGGTAGTGAGGCGACCAGCCTGGATAACCTCTTTGGTTTGCACCGCTACCCCTTCGCTGTCGAAGGGTCGGCTGCTAAAGCCTTCTGGCATGAGGGGATCGTCTTTGAGGGTTAAGCAAGGAGCGGCGACCATCTCCCCCACTTTTCCTTTGTAGAGAGACCTTCCCTTTTGGGCGGCATCAGCACTAAAGATAGATGAGAAGCTGGAGAGCAGACTGGCGGCTATCTCCGGTTCCAGAACCACATCCACCAGAGCGGAAGGGATAGGCTCCCCACCCAAGGCCCGCAGCGATTTCTGCACGGCTTTGGCGGCTAAGGCTGGGGCATCCAGCTCGGCAAAGTTACGGGTAGTTTTAGACGCACGCTCATTAGCTGCCATACCTGCTTCTCGCACCACGGGAACCACGCCGGCAGTTATCTGGTTGGCCTGGTGGCTTAAATACAAGCCGGTGCTGTTGGCGATAATCTCCTGGGAGCTACCGCTGGTTACCGCGCAGTTTTGCACCTGGGCTACCCTGGGGTCTGCTGCCAGAGTTACCTTCTCCAGCTCCCGGGCAAAGGCAATTTTTTCCTCGGGAGTTATCTTCTCCAGCTCGGGTTCGTAGCAGTTTACCGTCTGGTAGCTCTCGCTGCCGGCAAAAATGAACTGCTCGGCTTCATCTTCAATGAGCATAGCATTCTCTTTAGCTAAATCGACTAAAAGGTCGATAGCCGCTTCGTCCAGAGCCTCAGAAGCCGCATTCCCCATCTTGCCCTGGTAAATACCGCGAAAAGAGATGCTACGGGTTTTGTTCACAGCATAGTTATCTATTTCCCCGTCCTGTACCCGCACCGCAAAACTGTCTCGCTCGACATAGTGGGCTTCGGCAGCGCTAAAACCGGCAGACTTCGCCCGGGCTAACAGGGTATTGATAAATTCCTGGGTCGTCATTTTTTAGTATCTCCTTTCCTTTAGCCTTGCCTGCCACCCACGGTAATTTCGCTGACGCGAATACGTGGCTGCCCGCAGTTAGCCGGCACCGAGCCACTGGCAGAACCACACATCCCCGGTCCGTGACCGACAATACGTCCCACCCGGTCGATCTTCTTAATAATTTCACTGCCTTTGCCGATGAGGGAAGCGCCCCGCACGGCATGGGCAATTTTGCCGTCTTTGACTAAGTAAGCTTCCCGCACGGCAAAGTTAAACTCGCCGGTTACCGGGTTCACCGAGCCGCCACCCATATCTTTGGCAAAGAGACCGTCCCCCATGGTGGCGATCATCTCTTCTTCGTCGTCCTCACCGGGGTAGATATAGGTGTTGCGCATCCGGGAGGTGGGAGCATACTGGTAGGATTGACGACGTCCGGAGCCGGTGCGGGGCATCCCCATCCGGCGGGAGCCTAAACGGTCGATAAGATAACCGGTGAGCACTCCCTTATCGATAAGCACCGTGTAGCCGGTGGTCATACCTTCATCGTCGATGGTGGTGGAGCCCCAGCCGTAGGGCATCAGCCCTTCATCTACGGCGGTAAGCAAGGGGGAAGCAATTACCTGACCGAGCTTGCCGGAGAAGACGCTGTTCCCCCGGGCTACCGAGGTCGCCTCCAGAGAGTGACCGCAGGCTTCGTGGAAGATAACACCGCCGAAATCTTTCTCAATAACCACTGGCATCATCCCCGCCGGGCATAAGGGGGCGTGGAGCATGGTGACGGCGGAATGAGCTGCCTGAGCACCTACTACCGCCGGGTCAATCATGGTATCGAAAATTTCAAAACCCATGCTGGCGCCTGGTGCAGCAAAGCCGGTTTGGTTCTCCTTGCCGTTACTGGCTACCACCTGGGCGGAAAGCCTGGTGCGCACCCGGTAATCGCTGACATAGAGCCCCTCACTGTTAGCAATAAGAATATTTTGGTCGTTCTCCATTAAGGAGACTTGCACCTGGGCAATTTCGCTGCTCACACTCATGGCGGCCAAGTGGGCATCTTTAAGTTTAGCTACCTTTTTAGCGCCAGAGACACTCCAGGGGATAACCTTCGCCAGGTGCAAAGGGGCTGCCTTACTGGGGGTAAGAGTAATCTCCTGAGGATGAGTTTGGGCAGAACCTAGGGCGGCAGCGGCCTGGCGAGCACAATCTAAGAGGCTGGCTCGCTCCATATCGTTGCTGTAAGCATAAACGGTGCGGGTTCCCTGGAAGATCCGGATGCCCACGCCATAAGAACGCCGAGACTGAGCGGTTTCCAATTTGCCGGCAATCAGGTTCAGGTTGTTACTGCGGCTGTCTTCGCAGAAGATTTCCGCAAAGTCTCCTCCGCTGGAGAGAGCAACCTTTAGGGCTTCTTCTGCCAATGCTTTGGCAATCATCTCTTCTTCCTCCTTCATTCTTACTTCAGGGAATAGGACCAACGCAAACGACCCCGCTCATCAACCACATAAATAAGCTGAGAGCTCCATAGGGTGTAGAGGTGCCCGGCAGAATCGGGCGGCGATGTCATTATACGACTGGAGCCGGATGCGGGTTGCTGCCACAACAGCTCCCCTTGGCTGCTGTAACAGAGTAGCATGGTGTCACTGAGGAGCAGTATGCGACCTGCTGCTCCCAGGGTAAGAGCGAAAAATTGCTCCCCCCAGGGGAGGCGCTGCTGCCACTGTAAGCGGTTTGCAGCATCCACCAGTTGGAGGCTTTGGCTGTTAGATTCTTGCACCAGAGCGATAAAACCTCCCTGCTCCAGGAAGAGAGGGGCTATTTTTAAGTTACCCCGCCACCACTGAAGCCCGGTGGCAGGAGACCAGCGGTAGAGGGAACCATTTTCGTACGCAAAAGCTCCGTAATCGTCTAAATAAATAGTGCAACTGCGGCTTAAGAGAGGGCTTTCCCCCTGTAGGTTACCGTAAAGGTCGTAAAAAAGCACCCGGTTACTGCTCATACTTTGCTGCAGCACGACGCACCAGAAGCGGTTAGCCGCCAGCATATGATATTGCGTCCCACCTAGCCAGCCGCTGCTGCCCAGGGGTAAGGCTAAAGATTTCTGCCACAGCAGAGCTCCCCCCTGGCTAAAGGCTGCTAATTCCCGCTCCTGCAGAGCAAACCAGCCGCTGCCGTGCCACATCACTTGGCGCACCTCTTCGGGAAAGAGAAAGAGCTGCCAGCCGCTGGCGCTTTCCAGCACTTCCCAGCGAATATTTTCATCCACATGTTGGCTGACAAGGAGCATCCCCTCCTCCACCTGCAAGCTGCGCACCCCAGCCGTGCGCTGCCACAACAGCCTACCATAAGGAGAAAGGCACCACAGGCGCTGGTAAGACCAAACGTAAAGGTTACCCAAAGGATCGCACACCGCGCCACTTAAGAGCGGTGCCGCCTGGTAGCTCCAAACCTCACCTCCCAGGCGGTCGGTGCGCTTAATTTGCCCGTCGTTGCTGAGCATAATAAGCCCCCCATCGCTTAAGGCGATCGGCGGGAGAAAGAAGCTCCCGGCAGAAGCTGCCATCGTATAGGTGGCGCCTTGCTGCACCGGGCTTAGCTGGATAAGCAATTGGTAAGGTATGCGTTCGCCGTTACCAGCCACCCGAGTGCCCTGCAGCTGGATGCTGGCAATAGTATCTGCCTTCCCGCTTTCGCGATTATTCAGGGTAACTACCACACTCTGGATACCCAAGCTCCCCCCTAGGCGCAGAGGTCTGCCGTAGCTCCCTAACTGTTCGGTAGCACTCCAATGGGCGGCGGTATCCATAAAGGCTTCGTCAAAAATAAGCAAAGGGACCTGGGAGATAAGGGTGGCAGCAAAAGAGGTATCCGCCGCGTAAGCGGGCAGACGCCCCCCTGCCTGGCTATATTGGGGGGTGCCTAATATAACCTCTTGACCACTAAAGGTGAGAGGGATTTGCCAACGGTAGGAGGAAAAGAGTTCCACCCCCCGGTGCCACTGGTAGCTGGGGCAGGTAACCTCTAGCTGCAACCGGCTCACCCCTCCTCGGGCATCTAGCAAAAACTCCGGCTGCATTTCCCCGCTGAGCCAAATTTCGCCCTCGGTATCGCTATACATAGCGACAAAGCCGTACTCGGAAAGTAAGGTGCGTTTAAGTAAGCCTGCAAGATGAGCATGCAAATCACCGGAAAAATCCACAAACAAGGGGCGGGAGATAATCTCCAGCAACCCCGAGGGATTCAAGCGCAACAACCACTCGCAGCGCTCCACTGCCACCTCCCAGGTGAGAGGCATGTAGGTAACCTCAGCATAATTAAGCCAGGGATACGCTCCGGCTACATCCAACTGTTCCCCCCCTAAGCTAACGGGATAGAACACCGGCTCTGCCCAAAGAGAAAACCCCACTGGGTTAATCCGCAGGGGGCTGGGGGGCAGGTTACTGGCACCAGTGCGTGCCAGGGACAAGCCGCTTTCGGCCGACCAGTTGCTCTCCAAACCTAAAAAGCGACAGAGCTCCCAGGTGAGAGGCAGGTAGACTATTTGCTCATATAAAAGTAAAGGGTAGGGGGAACCTTGCGAATCTATACACACGCCGTTGATGTAAACCGGTTGGGTGACGATCTCCACCGGAATAGGCGCCCCCTGGGCTAACGACATGCCAAGGTACAACCATATAGCCGCTACCAGGAAGCAGCGGCGACAGACAGCAAGCAAACTTTTAAAAACCATACCTCTGTGGGAGCAAGGGGGGTGCGATGACCCGCTCCTCCCAGTTGGCCGGGAGGACGGGGGTATGGGGAGAAAGCCTCCTCCTGGCAGAGTAAGCATAGAGCTTATAGCCCAATATCCTGGGCAACCTGCTGCATAGCAGTTAAGCCAATAGCAACAAACTCTTCTAACGAAAGCCCTAACTCCTGGCAAGTAGCCATATGCTCGCGATTAACCCCACGGGCGAAAGCCTTCTCCCCGTAGCGCTTTAAAATAAATTCCGGAGTCAAAGGGGCTAGCTTTTTATCCGGGTGAATTAAGGCGCCAGCCACAATAAGCCCCGATAAGGGGTCGGCGGCGAAAAGGGCTTTATCCAGCAAGCTGGGACGGGGTAGGCCGTGTACATCGTTATGCACTCTAACGGCATATACCAGCTCGTCGGGGAACCCTTTGGCGGCTAGTATATCTGCTCCCACCTGACTATGAAGGTGGGGGTCTTTAGCGGTGGAGGCGTAGTCGATATCGTGGAGCAAGCCAGCCAGCGCCCACAGCTGAGTATCTTCTGCAAAATGCTGGGCTAAGGCGATCATAATTTGCTCCACGGCAATACTATGGTTAACCAAGTTTTTATTATCTAAATGCTCTTTCAGATAGGCTAAAGCCTCGCTACGTTCCATGGTAGGAAAACACCTCCATCCTATACCCGCCACACCGCCAAGACAAAGGAGGTGACGGCGAAGAGGAAGCCGAAGGCGATGGTGCCAAAGAGCAGCCATCTATCTAAGCCCCGCTGCCGGTTCATAAACTGAGCCGCTTGCCCCCCAAACATGGAGGAGAGCCCTTCCCCTTTAGGCGCCTGAAGCAGTACTACCACGATAATACCAATGCAGAAAAAGATGTGCAGGCCAATAACAAAAGCTTGCATGAAAAACGCTCCTTAATGGCTGTAGATTATGCCAAGGAAGACAAACTGTTACCTATCTTGGCTGGTGAGAACCAGTATAGCATGGCGCCTATCAGAATGCAACAACTTAAATTTAGCAGCCGTTTAGAAAATGCCCTGTTAACCCCCGGCTCCCTTGGCTATAGTCGGAATGCTTTTTTAACAATGATGTGAACTATTCAGACATTCGTCCAAGTCGGTTACGAGATCGCATAACTCTTGTACCCGTTGAACCGTTCTTTTTGTCGGGTTCTTGTTTTCTGTGCTATCCTGTGGTAATATACAAGTGCGTAAGGGGGGTAACCGATGGAGAAACTCGAGTACACGTTCATGACTGACACTCTGGCAAAGATGCTCTTTGTCAAACATCCTCTCTTATTACAGAAGCTGGTATCGCAGTTACTGCGGATTCCTTTCGATAACATAGGCTACTTTGCAGTAACCAATCCGGAGATGCCGCCAGAGAGTCTTGGTGATAAGTATTGCCGGTTTGACATCCACATGATTGTCGATGATCGTAGAGTCGAGTTAGAGCTGCAAATCGAAAATCAGGGCAATTACCCTGAACGTACCCTCTTTCACTGGGCACGCGACTACTCCTCTGCGCTACCTGCCGGCAAAGACTACCGGGAGTTGCCACAGGTAATTGTTATCAGTATCATCAGCTTTTCCTTATTTGACTGCGAGGAGTATCATTCAGAGTTTATGGCTTTGGAAGTCGATCGCTACACGCCATTATCTGACAAGTTTGTTCTGCACTTCTTCGAAGTGCAAAAACTTCCTATACAGATTGACCCTGATGATAGACTTGTGTTATGGTTGTCCCTGTTTAGAGCCAAGACCGAGGAAGAACTGAGAATAATAGAAGAAATGGAGGTGCCTGAAGTGTCTGAAGCCATTGAAGCTTATCGTACAATATCCGTGTCACCAGAGTTTAAGGAAGTGGAGCGCCTGCGAACTAAGGCGCGCCATGACGAAGCCCAGGCAATGCTTCAAGCAACGCTTATTGAACGACGTGCTATTGCCACTAAAGCACTTGGTGAAGGCATCGAACCTGGTGTTATAGCCAGGTTGACTGGACTAACCGTTGATGAAGTAGTGTCGCTTAAGAAAACTGTTATAGAGTGAGCCAACCAAACTACTATCAAATATGATAGATGGGGCACCAAGCCCCCAAACCCCAGACTCCAACCCCACGCACACGTGCGCGGGGACCCCGGGTCCAGTAGGCACGGCTTGTTTGCCCTTTCAGGAACTGCGTTCCAGAACCATGCGATAGCGTGATGGAGTAGAAGCCCACATCAATAATGCCATGGGTGAACGCAGTTCATGGGCTTCTATTCTGATAGATGGGGGCTACCCGCCCCCAAACCCCTGGTCGCTACAGCAGGCAAAGCCCGCCTGCGCTTACAGGAGCTTCGCTCCTGCGCCCCGGTTCCCGTGGCGGAGTAGAAGCCCACATCAATAATGCCATGGGTGAACGCAGTTCATGGGCTTCTACTATGCACACCGTGCGTGAAGCATCGCACGGTGTTTCTATGGGAACAAACAGCGGATTCGAGTGGGGCTTGTCACCCAGGGAATATCTATAGTAGCTACACTTAGCAGCTTATTGATCAAGATGACTGCCCGTTCTCATATAGGCTCGATTGATCAGCAAATTACAAGGCAGAGGCCACCCACCGTGGCGACCTCTGCCTTGTGCAGCTCTATCAATCAAAAAAGCGTAGTTCCCTAAAGCGTTCAAAGATTGTCATTCCGTCCAAAAATGGTAAGTTTATCAGCTCATCAGGAGTTTTCGCTTCCAAATGCCCCGGATAGTTGGTATATCCTTCAGTAGGCTCCCCATCTATACCGATTTTAGGATCTTGTATTAGGTAACCGTTGCGACCGCGCTCTGTGACGCTCTCCCGCTTACACTTCGTTCAGAAGCGGGAGCTTCCTGCTCAAGACGTGCAACCACGCCAGTATCTACAGGCTATCCCCGGTCGTCCCCCGGTTTATGTCTATATCTGTGTATCCCTATCCTGCGTGCAGAAACATTCTCCGGCCTTCATCACGTATATTGATTGCTGCGTTGTGGTCTCGGTCTGCTTGGAAACCACATTGGTCGCAAGAGTATACCCGTTCGCTCAGACCGATCTCCTCTTTGACGCTGCCACAACGAGAACAGCGTTTCGTGGAAGGGAACCAGCGATCTATGACCACTAGATGCTTCCCGCATTCTTTAAGTTTGTACGCCAGAAACTCACGCAGCATGCCAAAACCTAAGTCCGCTACGGATTTGCCTAGATTTAGTGTCTTTGCCATTGCCCTCAGATTCAGATCCTCTACCACCACCGCATCCCAGGAGTTGGTTATCCTCCGCGATTCCTGGTGCAGAAAGTCTTTCCTCTGCCGTGCTATCCGCTCATGAATAGACGCTAT
>WREE01000046.1 GCA_009779515.1 Symbiobacteriaceae bacterium | reverse complement strand
TAATCTCCTTCGTTTTGTCGAAAATTTCTTTGACATTGCTCTCCGAACCGGGAGTGGCGATAACTTCCTCTGCCATATCTTGCAACCAATTAAAGCGCTCCTGGCTCATCCCCTGGGGGAGGATAGCAATACTGCTGCACCCCAGCAGGCGGGAGATATAAACCCCTCCTCGGCAGTAGTTGCCGGTGGAAGGCCACACGGTACGTTGGGTAGTAGTGTTGATTTGCCCGGTAACCAAGCGGGGAACCAAACAGGCAAAGGCAGCTCCTACCTTATGGCAGCCCGTAGGAAAATGCTTGCCCACCAGACAGATAATTTTGGCTTTCACCCCAGTAATTTCGGGGGGAATTTCAATATAATTGACTGTACCGTAGGTATTATGACCACTGGTATCGTTATTCCAGCTGACACGGAAAAGGTTTAAGGGGTTAACCGCGTTCATAGGGATTTCCTGTAAAGCCTGGGTGATGGCGGAAGGCACTTCGTCCTTCGCTTCACCACTTTCCTGGGAACGCATAGCGGAAAAAGTGGGAATGATAATCCCCAGCTCCCGAGCTCGGGCAATATTCGCCGCCAACCCTTGGGGGTTTATGGTTAAATCAATCAACCGAAAAACCTGCCTTTAAATAGGATTTTTGCCAATGTAAGAGAATTTCCTTACCTTGAGCCAGCTTGCCCCGCCTTAAGAGGCGCTGCCCAGGGCTCATGAAATGGTGTGATATTGCTTAGGTGATCCTACACGGAGGCTCCCACCATTTACTTCATTCGCTAAAGGCAAGGGAATCTCCTAGTTTACTTAAACGGGAAAGCAGGATTTTTCTTCAGGCAACCGAAAAAGAAAGGTATTAGGGGCGGGAGGCGAGAGTAATGTTGCAGGTAACAGGGCTTTCACTTTCCGTGCCTTTTCGTGTCCCTCTGCCTCGCCCCTGGGAAGGAAGCGTTCCTCAAAGGGTGCTCGCCCTGCGGGATCTCTCTCTGACCCTGCCTGCCGGAGGAAGTCTGGGGTTGGTAGGAGAATCCGGCTCAGGAAAAACCCTTACTGCCATGGCCATTGCCGGCTTAAACGCTCCCCAGGTACGCTACGAGGCCGGTAGTATTTTGTTTGATGGTCAAGAGATTACCACGATGCCGGAAGCTGAACTCCGTTCTTTGCGCGGTTTTGAAATCGCAGTGGTTTTCCAAGACTCCACTGGCGCCCTAAACCCACTTATGCAGGTGGGAGATCAAGTCGCGGAAGGGCTCATCCTTTTCGACGGCTTGAGTAAAGAGCAAGCCGGTCGGCAAGTGCAGCAACTCTTCCAAGAGGTAGAAATGCCGCGAGATGCCGGCAGCAAATACCCCCATCAGCTTTCGGGAGGACAGCGTCAAAGAGTGATGATCGCCATTGCTCTGGCGCGCCGACCCCGTCTACTTATTGCCGATGAGCCTACCACGGCTTTGGATATTACCACCCAGCGTCAGATTATCGACTTACTGCAACGCCTGCACCAAGAACGACAGATGGCATTGCTTCTTATCTCCCACGATATTAGCGTGGTCAAGCATCTTTGCCAGAGCCTGGTGGTACTCTACGCCGGAGGAGTGGTCGAGAGCGGTTCGGCGAAAGCTATTTTGCAGTACCCCCGTCACCCCTACACCCAAGGGCTGTTAGGCGCTCTCCCCTCCTTTGCCTTACGCGGTCATACTCTTGAAACTCTGCACGGTACAGCCGAACCCCTCCATGCTCGTCCCGCCAGCGGCTGTCACTTTGTCTCCCGCTGCTCCCTGGCTATCTCCGCCTGTTACGGAACCATTCCTCTGCAGCAAAACCACGAAGGGGTCTCCTGGCGTTGTCTGATGTAAAAAGGAGCATATACCCCATGCCTATCTGGAAAAGCTACCGCAAAGAAGGTACCCACTCCTACTCTCTGGGAGCATTCCCCACCATCGAGCTGCTACAGCGTCGCCCTGAGCAAGTGTTGGCTCTCCTGATGCACCCCAGTTTTGCCAACAGCGAGGCTGCTGCCAGAGTTGCCGCTATAGCGGAAGCCCACAACATTCCTGTGCAGACGGACGCCAAGGCTTTTACCCGCATAAGCCCCAAAGAGAATTGCTACCTGATAGGGGTCTTCCACAAGTATGAGGCTCCCCTGGAAGCCAACCGCTCCCATCTTTTATTAGTTAATCCGGCAGATAGAGGCAACTTGGGCACCATTATCCGCACCATGCTGGGCTTTGCGGTAACAGATTTAGCTATCATCACCCCGGGGGTAGATTTTTGGGATCCTCAGGTGATTCGCGCCTCGATGGGTGCCGTCTTTTCTCTAAACTTCGCTTACTATCTTGCGTTTAATGAGTATTTAAGCCACCACCCGGCGCATCTTGTCTACCCGTTTATGCTCCAGGGGAAAGTACCCCTGGCTCAAGTTCCCCCTCCTCAAACCCCTTACACTTTAGTTTTTGGTAACGAAAGCTCTGGCTTGGACGAGAGTTACCGCGATAAAGGCATCTCCTTGGTTATCCCCCATGCCCAAACTATAGATTCTTTGTCCCTTCCCGTTGCCGTCGCCATTGCCCTGGAGCATTTCTATCGAAGGGATTTGGAAGAAGATGAACAGGTTCGGTGGCCAAAGTTATAAAGCTCGTCCCTTGGAACCCAACAAACGCAAAGGCAGGCTCTCTTGGTGGCAGAGAGTGGCTTTTTTTCTGCTGGTGTGCCTCCTGGCTGGTACTGCTGCCCTATTCACCTTTATGTACTTAAACCCTCACCGCTGGGTTTCCATAAACCCTTTCTTTAAGGAAGAATATGCCGTTGATTGGTCGGTAATTGAACCCTGGGACCTGATAGTCTACGGCACAGAGCCGGAAGGGATAGCCGCTGCCGTAGCAGCCGCTCGTCAAGGTCTCAAGACGTTGCTCCTAGGCCCCGATGACGGTTTGGGAGGTCTTTTCACTTTAGGTTGGCTTAACTCTTTAGATATGAGCTGGGATATCAGCTCCGGCGAGCCGGTTCTGCTCACCGGTGGCATCTTCGAGGAATGGTGGGACAAGCTTTGGCGGCCGCTCTCTTTCCAGGTAGATGCCGCTTATATGGCTTTTTTAGAGATGGTCTCAGAGGAAGCTAACCTGACCCTGCGCTTAGGCGACACGTTGTTGACCACTGCACTGGAGCCTCAGGGGGTAAGGAGCGAACTGTTGGTAACAACTAAGTTTCTCTCTTCTTCAGGGGTGGAGTACCGCACCACCGCTCCTTTTTTTATTGATGCCACGGCCGATGGCGATCTGATGGCTCGTACCAACGCCCCTTACACCTTCGGCTGGGCTGATGTTGGACGCCCTGAGGTTTTTATGGCCCCCACTCTGGTTTTTGAAATGGAGCATGTGAACTGGGACGAAGTTGTCGCCTATGCCCGCGGGTTAGCGGATCCTCGCTACGGTGCCAGCGGTGATTCTGCCTGGGCGTACTGGGAAATAGTCGCCGCTTACCAGCCCACTGACCCCCAAACCTATTTACGAGGTCTTAACCTGGGAAGACAAGATGCGGCCACCGGAGATAGACAAGATGCTACTGTACTTATTAACGCTCTCTTAATTTTTGAAGTCGATCCTTTAGATACCGCTTCTCTGGCGGAAGCTCGCCGGAGAGGAGAGGCAGAAGCCAGACAGGTGGCGGCTTTTCTGCAGCAGGTAGCTCCCGGCTTTGTCCAAGCCACCTTTTCCCGAGTGGCACCCAAACTTTACATCCGGGAGAGCCGTCATCTGATATCTATGTATAACCTTACGCTGGGAGATATTATCTCTGAGCGGCACTTCTGGGACGAAATTGCCCAAGGTGCTTATCCCGTAGACCTGCAGGCGGTATCTACCGACGAGCGGGAGCGCACCCTTTATGCTCCGCAAAGAGGCTACGGTATCCCCTTACGCTCACTGATACCTCAATGGGGACCCAGTAACCTCTTCGTGGTGGGACGCTCTGCCGGCTATACCTCGGAAGCTCACGGCTCCGCCCGTGTGGTGCCGGTAGGTATGGCGGAGGGTGAAGCCGCCGCCATTGCCGTAGCCATCGCCCTGGATAGAGGCATAACCAACTTGCGCCACTTAGCTACTGACGCCGCAGTCGTAGCCGCCATCCAGGCGGAAATCCGCGACCGGGGAGGATATATAAGACCGCCAGAGTAGAAGCCCATGAACTGCGTTCACCCATGGCATGATAGAAACAGGCTTCTACTCCACCACAGAAACCGGGGCCAGGAGCGAAGCTCCAGAACGAGTAAACAAAGCTATGCTTACTGGAACTGCTGGAGATGAAGTTAGCTTAAAGGAGTTGCACCTTCTTTTGACGAAGTAACGGATAACATGAAAGGAGTGAGTTTTCGTGAGCAAACGCCCTATTACTGTTGAAGATCTTTGGTCAATGAAGTTCCCCGGCGCTGCCAAACTCTCCCCCAATGGTCAACACATTGTCTACACTCTTACGGAAATGGATCCTGTTAAAAACGGCTACCGTAGCAACTTGTGGCTTATCGACAAAACCGCCAACGGCTGGAGCGAACCCCGCCAGTTTACGGTTCACCAAAACAGCGAACGCCTTTTCCGCGACACCCAGCCCCATTGGTCTGCCTGCAGCCGTTTCATCTACTTCTTCTCCAACCGCAGCGGTCGTAACCAGTTGTGGCGTATCACCTTAGCCGGTGGCGAAGCCGTTCTCTGGTACGAGTGGGACGAGGGTATGGGCGAAGTTGCCTGGAGTACTGCTGTGCCCGGCCTCGTCGCTTTTTCCTCCCGGGTTCCCGGCACCAGAGTAGAAAAGAAGAACCCGAATATGACTGTGATCACCAGCATCCGTTACAAGTCCAATGGCACTCCCGGATTCATTGATACCCGTCCCCGCCATCTTTACACCTTAAACCTGAAAACTAAGGAACTTAAGCAAATAACCGACGGCAAATTTAGCGAGTCCTCACCGACCTTTTCTCCCGATGGCAAGTGGATCGCTTTCACCTCCTCCCGAGTCGAAGACGACCTCAACCAAATCCAGAACCTGTGGCGTATTCCGGTAGACGGCGGAGAAATCGAGCCGCTTACTCATAATGAAGGAACCGCCGGAGCCCCTAACTACTCTCCCGATGGCAAATGGATTGCTTACCTGGGGCACGAACTGGGGCAGGGGAAAAACGGGGTTAACACTTCGTTATTCGTGCGCCCAGCCGAGGGCGGTCCCTCCCGCAATCTCTCCACCGCCTATGACTACTCCGTGGGCTCCGGTGTGGGCGGCGATTGCCGTGCTGATGGTGGAGGACGCTCTATCTATTGGAGTGACGACAGCAAATCTGTGCTCACCACCGCTGCCTGGTATGGCATTAACAATATTCAGCGCTTCTTTGTCGAAGACGGCAGCAAGGAAGAGGTAACCACCGGCAACCATACCGTCACCAGCTTCTCCATGGCCGGCGAGGCTATGGCTATGGTCATAGACAACTTCTTGTGTGGCAGCGATATTTACTACTATTGCCCCGAAAGCAAACAGATTACCCGTCTCACCCAAGTAAACAAGGCACTCATCGAGGAAGTACACATTTCCGACCTCGAACCTATTGAAGCCACCAGCCCCGATGGCGGCAAAATCCACGGTTGGCTGATGAAACCTTACGGTTTCGATGCCAACAAAAAGCACCCTATGGTGCTGGAGATTCATGGCGGTCCTTACGGCGCCAGCGGTTACGCTTTCTTCCACGAGTATCAGCTCCTGGCTGCCAACGGTTTTGCCGTCCTCTTCTCGAACCCGAGGGGTTCATCCGCTTATGGTGAAAAGCACGCCTTGGGGGTTATCGGCGATTGGGGAGGCGGCGACTACCAAGACTTGATGGCCATCGTCGATAAAGCTTTGGAGCTTAACCCCTGGATTGACCCGGCTCGTTTGGGCGTCACTGGCGGCTCTTATGGCGGCTATATGACCAACTGGATTGTAGGTCAAACCACTCGTTTCTCCGCCGCTGTCACCCTGCGCTGCATCAGTAACATGTATAGCAAATATGGGGTAGCCGATAACGGCTGGACAGGCAACCGCTCCGGTTTCGCCGGGCGGGACCTCTGGGATAGCGAAGACTTCATTATGGAGCGCTCCCCTATCCGTTATGCCCCTAAGGTAAAGACCCCTATCTTAATTATCCATAGCGAAGAAGACTACCGCTGCCCCATGGAACAAGCTGAGCAATGGTTCGTCGCTCTCAAGCGGTTGGGAGTTACTGCCGAGTTTGTCCGCTTCGCCGGCGAAAACCACGAGCTCTCTCGCAGCGGCAAACCCCAAAACCGCGCCGACCGCCTGCGTCAAATACTGCGCTGGTTCAATACTCATATCCCCGCCGATAAATAAGCAGCCTGTAAATAAACAACCTGCTTAAATGCAGCAACATAAATAACTCAAAAAGCGACATCGTGCCTGGCTAAAAGCACGATGTCGCTATTATTATGCATCCAAGGCAGCCTAGGATCCCCACCTTGGGGGTCTAAGGATAGTCTCCTACTGTTGGTAGGCCAGAAGGCCATCTACCCAGGCGGCTACCACCTGGATATCTTTGATCTCCTGGTGAGGAACGGTTATGATATCTCTATCGATAAGGATCATATCTGCCCATTGGGTAGGAGCAATCTGTCCTACTTGCCCTTCCAGCCCAATGGCATAGGCGCCATCATAAGTGTAGAGCTTAAGGGCTTCCGCCACGGTGAGGCGCTCTTGGGGCGACCACCCTTGGAGGGGGATGCCTTCCGAATTCTGACGGGTGACAGCGCAGTAGATACCATAGAAAGGATTATAGGATTCGACAGGAGAGTCGGAGCCGCCGGAAGTGGTAATGCCGGTGTGGCGCATCGTAGCCCAGGCATAGCTGGTAGCTGCTTTGTCAGGACCAACCCGGGCATCCAAGATGGGGCAATCTGTGGGCACGAAGGCAGGCTGAATATCGCAGTGAACTTTCAGCTCCCGCATTCTCTGCAGAATAGCCTCAGTGGTTATCTGGGCATGGATGACCCGGGGACGCGCCTGCTCCCGCTCTGCTTCAGGAATAGCTGCCCCCATGGCTTCAATTAGGTCGGTAATAGCCTTGTCGCCAATGGCGTGACCACTCAGTTGGAAGCCGGCAGCATGTGCCTCCCGAAAGATAGCCGTCATCTCCTCGCGGCTAAGGATAGCTACCCCCTGGGTATGAGGAGCATCATGATAGGGGTCTGCCATGGCGGCGGTGCGTCCTCCCAGGGAACCATCACACATCAGCTTGACGGGACCAAAGGCGAAGCGCTCCCGGGGGATGCCAGCGGCATAAGCCACCGTATCGCGCCAAGCCACGAAGCGAGCTACATCCTCAGGAGTGTTAAAACGCATCTGGTGGTTAACCCGTAGGGGAAGCTGACCGGCTTCGTAAGCCTCTTGGTAGGCAGTGAAGGTTAGATCCCAGTTGTCACGTCCAAAATCGTCGCTTTGGGCAGTAGTTATACCGGAACGGAGTAGCTCGGCAGCGGCGCGGGCAATGGAGCTTTGCAACCGCTGGGAGGTGGTGGCTGGTTGCAAGCGGCGCGCCAAGCCGATAGCGTTCTCCGCCAGAAAACCGTTAGGCTCTCCCTGGGCATCATAGCCAATTTCACCGCCGGAGACTTGCCCAAAACCTTTAACCACCCCTGCCATATTTAGCAATAAGGTGTTGCAGATAGCCACATGACCACAAGCCCTAACGATAAAAACCGGACGTGTGGCGGATACTTCGTCTAAGTCCTCTCGCGTGGGCATCCGCTTTTCGTTAAACTCATCCTGGAGAAAACCCCGAGCTACGATCCAGTCCTCCCCTGCAGGCGCGGTGCGCAGCCTTTCCTGCAGTTCACCGATACTGCGGCACCCCACCAGGCTAATCTGTCCCAGAAAGGTTCCGGTGCTAATCAGGTGTAAGTGGCTATCCTGCAAGCCGGGGAGAAGGCGGCGCCCTGCCATATCGTAGCTGTTCTGGCTCTGGTAGTCTCGAAGAATGGTGGCATTATCTCCTACTGCTACAATGCGACCCTGGGCTATGGCTACTGCCTCCGCTGTCGGCTGCATCGGGTTGCCTGTCCAAACTTTGCCGTTGGATAGTATTAAATCTACCAAGTTTTTGCTCATAGGCTAAAACTTCCCTTCGTATTACATTGTTACTTTATTATATCCCCCACCTACGTTTCCCTTAAAAAGACACTCCGAACAGGTAATGCGGTTGTAGACCGCCTTACGCTAAAGAAGGTTTTTCTCCCTCTAAGGGGAATTAATAGGTGGCGAGGAGGTGTCCAGCATACATATTACCATAACCGGCAACCTGGGCAGTGGCAAGTCCACTTTGTGTCGGCTTTTGCACGAGCAATATGGTTTTACCCGCTATTCCACCGGAGACGTGCAGCGCCAACTGGCTCAAAAGATGGGGATGACTACCCTGGAGCTAAACTTGTTCATGCAAAGCGACAGCAAGCACGACAAACTTATCGACGATGAAGTGGTGCGTATTGCTACAGTTGGCACCAAGGAGAGTATCATCTTCGATTCCCGCATGGCGTGGCACTTTGTGCCTCACTCTTTCAAAGTCTTTCTGACCGTCGATATCGAGGTAGCAGCTACCAGAATCTATACCGACGATAATCGTGGCAAAGTAGAGCATTATAACTCTATCTGGCAGACAGGACAGCATATTTTGCAACGGGCGGCCTCGGAAAGGGAACGCTTTCAAAATTTTTACGGTGAGGATTACTTCGATCTCTCCCATTACGACCTGGTAATAGATACCTGCCAAGTAAGCCCTCAACAATTAGCCGAAATAATTCTGCAGCAAGCGGAGCAGTTTTATGCCTCCGAGCAGGAGTATCAGTCCCAAGTGCTGCTTTATCCTGGCACTATCTACCCGGGACCGGTTTCTGCTGCCATGCGCTCCCATCTTGCTTCGCGATTTTCGCAGTTCATTCCCGCACCCCACCATATCTATGCTCAAGAAAGGCTACCGGTGCTGCAGCACGCAGGGTGCTTCTTTTTGGCGGCAGAAGATAACTTACCCCTGCTTATCGATCTAACCCGAAGTGGAGTGGCTTTTGCCACCGTGGAGCTTTTAAACTTCGCTCCGGAAGTGGCAACCCGGGAGCTCCAGGAGCTGGTGCAGCATATTCGCCTTTTATCCCCGGAAGATATTGCCTATATGGAGCAACTCACAGGTCACCGCTACCTGCGTTTCCCCTGGGATTAGCCTGGGGTGTTGGCAAAACACACACCATATACACAGCTTGAGCAGAAGATAATCCCCAAAGTTATCCCCAACTGTGGATAACTTTGGGGATAACTTACCTACAGCTTTATCTGGTTAAGACTTTGATCAAGATCGGCGATAAGAGCGTCCACATCTTCCAGCCCTACATAGATGCGAATCATCCTGGGGTAAACCCCGCGACGTTCCTGCTCCTCTAAGGAAGGGTTGTAGCGGCTGACAGTAATTAGGCTTTCGAAGCCGCCCCAGGACACCCCCAGCTTAAACCAGGTAAGGCGATTGGCAAAAGCCTTGGCTTCTTCCAAATCTCCCTTGGGGACAAAGCTCATCAAGCTACCGTAACCGCTGAGCTGCTTTTGCCCCAGGGCATAATCGGGATGGCTGGGGAGTCCCGGGTAAACCACTCGCTCCACCATAGGGTGCTGTTCTAAAAAGTTAGCCACCTTTAAGCCGCTGGCCATAGCTGCCTTCAAGCGAAGGGGCAGGGTGCGCAAGCCCCGAATAGCGAGCCAGGATTCAAAAGGACCCATCATCGCGCCGTAGATTTCCCGGTTTTTGGAGACTTTAGCCATCCATTCTGCCGAGCCACAGGAGATGCCTGCTACAATATCAGAATGCCCTCCTATGTACTTGGATACCGTATGTACCACCATATCAATCCCCATGGTCAGAGGTTTTTGGTAAATAGGTGATGCCCAGGAGTTATCGATAACCGTGGCAATGCCGTGCTCCCGGGCGATAGCGGCAATCCCGGGGATATCCTGCATCCTAAGGGCTACCGAAGAAGGGCTCTCCAGGTAGATACACTGGGTGTTGGGTCGAATAGCAGCTTTTAGCTCGTTGATATCGCTACCGGTTATAAAAGTAGCCTCTACTCCTATTTTAGGGAAAAAGTCTTGGACAAAGGTGCGAGTGGGGCCATACATCCCCTCGACGCCAATAAAATGACCGCCACAGGAGACAGCCGCCAGAATCGAAGCGGTGATAGCACCCATCCCCGAGGCGAAGGCTACTGCCTTCTCGCCTCGCTCCAGAGCGGCTACCTTACGCTCAAAAATATCGGTGGTGGGGTTGGCGACGCGAGCATAGACGAAGCTACCGGGAGCCGGCGACCACATGGTTTCTACATCCGGGTGGACATGCAGGGAGTTCTGAAAAAGCGGCGGGATGACGGCGCCCATAAACTTTTCATACTCGTCCCCCAGATGAGCGCAGATAAGCTCATCGTTACCCAGTGCCATCTCCTGATCTTTCTTGCTGTAAACCCCTTTTTCACGCATAACCATTCTACTCCTTTACAGCTATCTTGGGTTTACCTAATCGACGATGATGACCTTGGCCATAACATCCCCCGGTTGGATGGCATCTACCAGCTCCATCCCTAGGTTTACTTCACCGAAAATAGTATGCTTTTGGTCTAAATGAGGCTGCGGAGCGTAGCAGATGAAGAACTGGCTTCCTCCGGTATCCTTGCCGGCATGAGCCATGGACAAGGTGCCTCGCAGGTGCTTATGAGGGTTGTTCTCAGCCTCGCAAGGGATAGTATAGCCGGGACCACCGCTGCCGTTGCCGTTGGGGCAACCGCCTTGGGCGACGAAGCCCGGGATGACCCGATGAAAGGTGAGACCGTTGTAGAAGCCGGCTTGGGCTAAATCAATAAAGTTTTTCACGGTGTCCGGTGCTTCTTCGGGAAAGAAATTAATGGTGACCGTGCCGCCTTTGGCTAAATGGATTTCTGCTTTGCTCATTTTTCGCCTCTCCTTTGTCGAAAGTATTACCCGGCGAGTATAGCACGAGAGGGTTATGGTTAGCAATGAATTTCGCGAAACTCTTGCTCTTTACCATGTAAAAATAGTATAATAAAGCCAAGCGCAAATTAATAAGGAGGAACTTCAAAATGACCCTGTATCTCCCGATGCTGCGGCGCCACCACCGTGCGGCATTGCTTAGCACTCTGCTATGCCTTTTACTGCTGCTGACTGGATGTAACGGTAACTCCAACCCTACCACTGCCCCTACCACTACTCCTACGGCAGGACCAACCGCCTCACCTCCTACGGCGCCTCCTACCGAGCCCAAACGTGCGGTAGTGGGTATTCCGCAGAATATGGACAATCTGGATCCTCACCTTTCCAGTGCCACCGGTACCCAGGAGGTTATGTTTAACGTATTCACCGGTTTAGTGAATACCGATACCCGAGGTGAAATTGTCCCGGAACTGGCAACCCATTGGGAAATTTCCCAGGACCAGCTGTTGTATACTTTCTTTCTACGGGAAGATGCCTACTTCCACAACGGGGATCCGGTGGAAGCCAAAGATGTTAAATATAGCCTGGAACGCTTGCAGGGTAAGGTGGGGGAGAGCGAGCGCCCCTTGTCTTCTTCTTTAAACGCCGTAACGGAGATTATCACCCCTGACAGCTATACCGTGGAGTTGCACTTATCCCAGGGGGATGCTTCCTTGCTCAGCAAACTCATCACTGCCATTATCCCCTTAGGTTCAGGTCCGAACCAAAGTACAAGCCCCGTGGGAGCAGGTCCCTTCTCCTTTGTCTCTTACAACCCGGGAGTTAACCTAAAAATGGTCAAAAACCCCCTCTTTTACCAGGAAGGTTTACCTAAGTTGGACGAAGTGGAGTTTCGCATCTTCGACCCCGGCAGTAACACCGCCTTTATGGCGTTGCAAAATGGCGAACTGGATATTTGCGAACTCACTTTAGGGCAACTCCGTTCCTTAGATCGCAGCCGGTTTGAGGTTATCGAGACCCCTCAGAATATGCCTCAGCTGCTGGCGTTGAACACCGAGTTCGAGCCTTTTAAAGACCTGCGTGTCCGTCAAGCCATCAACCACGGCGTCGATAAAGATGCTATTATCGAACTAATGGCGCCAGGCTCCCAAAAGCTGGGCACCAACTTCAGTGAGGTTATGGCTTTTTATGCAGCTCCCAACCTAGAAAATACCTACCCCTACGACCCTCAGAAAGCCCGGGATCTGTTAGCGGCGGCTGGCTACAGCAATTTAAGCTTTACCGTCAAAGTCCCTTCGGAGTATACCTTCCATATGCAGACGGCGGAAATCATACAGATCCAAATGCAGCAAATTGGGGTGACGATGAATATCGAACCCATTGCTTGGGCACAGTGGCTTACCGATGTTTACGGCGCCTTTAACCACCAAGCCACGATCATAGGTCTTTCCGGTAAACTGGATCCCGACGCAGTGCTGGGGCGTTTCTCTTCCACCCACAACAATAACTTTACCCGCTACAGCAGCCCGGAGATAGACAGTTTGCTGCTACAAGGGCGGGCAACGGCTATTCCGGAAGAACGGGTGCCCATTTATCAGGAGATCCAAAAGCTAATCGCGGAAGAGGTACCGGCAGTCTTTATTATGGACATCACCCTTTACCGGGGGGTTTCCAACCGCCTAACCCTTATGCCCACCTATCCTATCGGCTTCATAGATATGAAAGGTGTCGATTTACGGTGACGGCTGTTGCCAAAATGGCTTCTGCTCTGCTCACCCTCTTGGCTG
>WREE01000045.1 GCA_009779515.1 Symbiobacteriaceae bacterium | reverse complement strand
GCTTATCTCCAATGGTTTATCTTTCGATCCATTATAGAACAGGTGCTCCCATAACATGGCTGGTGTCATGCTTACTTGGTGGTATCCACGAAAGCCATTCAGTTTAAGAAACACGTCCTGAGAGAAGCGGTCGATGAAAAGGAATATACCCTCCAAAAGTGAGGACTTTCCTACGCTATTACTCCCGGAAACCAGTGTGACTCGCCGGATATCCTCAAGTATAAGAGAGTTAAAGCACCGATAGTCCTGAAATTCCAGCTTACTTATCATGTTCTCTCTCCTTCATGCGAATCCGCTAAACTGAAGCATCTTGCTCTGTATTACAGTAACTGTCTCCCCGCTATCCTCACCATCGTCGAAAGGTTTTTTACCTCTCTCCTCCCGGTCACGGTCAATCTCCTCACATAACTCCCTGGCATAGCTCTGTGCTTTCTTTTTGGCTTCTACCTTGATCTTCTTGTTTCTATTGGCACTTGCTTTGATATGCGTGCTGTCCACGAACAGGGTATCGCTTTCTATCACGGATGGTCTGGCGCATCGAGCGTATGCCAAACAGGTATTGGATTATGACTATCTTTACCAGTATTACAGGGTCTATACTCGGTCTGCCTGTATGTGAGTATGTATCTTCCACAAGATCGTATCGTAGATGAAGCCGAAAGCCAATGCCGACTCTACATGCCTCAGCAAGTGATCTTTCGGAACTAAATCATCCATGCAGACAAACTGCACCTGTTCACGTTTTAGCTGGTCTTCACGTTTCATCATTGTTTATCTCACCCCATGATAAGATTCGACAGACACTACACACAACCTGCTTATTTGGGGTTGATACAGGGTTTTTCTTCAGTCTGAAGTATATTTACTAAATAGGCTGTAAACCTACCCTAGTACTCTCTTAGCGGCTAATAAAGATCATATCCCCTTCTCGGAGGCCGCTGGTAATCTCTACCATATTATTACTCCGCGCCCCTGTCTGTACCTGGCGCGGCACCAGACGCCCGCTCACCAAGCGGTTGACAAACTCCACTGCTTTGCCATCGACCATATCGCTAAAAAGATACTGCCTGGGCACAACCAAGACCCCAGGTACCTCCCAGAGCAATATTTGCAAAGTAGTCGTCATACCTGCTTTTAAACGAGGGTCGGCTTCTACAGCTACCGACACCGGGAATGAAACATTGCCACCGGAAACTTGACCTACCGGAGAGACATAAGTAACCTTGCCATAAAAATAGTCTTCTTCAAATGCCCAGACATAAAGATAAACATCCATCCCCGGGCTAATATAAGCAATTTCACTCTCGGAGACGGCAAAGGTAATTGCCAATTCATCAAAATTGCTAAGCTTAAACAGAGATTGGTTAGCTGCCAAGCTCTCCCCTACCCGCAAAGGGCGCTGCCAGACTGCTACCCCGGCATGAGGGGCACGCACCTCTAAGGCTGCTACCGCTTGTTCCCGTCGGCTAAAGTTCTCCTCAGCTAGCTGCAGGCGTAACCGCGCCGCTTCCAGGGCTCCCCCTAAAGGGTTGCTCTGGCTTGCCAAGTAAGAAGCTTCCAGCTTAGCTAAGTCGCTGGCGGCACGAGCTGCTTCATAAGCCAGATTGGGGTTATGTAGCTCTGCCACCAGGGTGTCTGCCTCCACCCACTCCCCTACACTGACATAAAGGTTGGCCAAGCTCCCGGAGGAACGGCTGTTGATATAATCGTTGCCCACCAACATAGCCTCTAAATCGGCTAACTCCTTAAGAGCTTTGGCATACTCCAGTTGAATACCCTCGTGGTAGAGACGATAAAGAAGGTCGCCGGCTTCCACCCGCATCCCAGGACTTAGGACAAACTCTACCGTGGCACCCTGGGGGGCTTTATACTCCCGGCGCAGCAGCTTAGCATAGCTCTCTTGAGCGTTAGCCAGGCTTAGCTCCAGCTCCGGGTTAGCGATAAGCGCCAAGATTGTACCTTCGGCGACATAGTCGCCGTTTTGGACATATATTGCGCTTATCTCACCGGCGGCTTCCGCCAGTACTGCTTCCACGGAGCTTGCTTGACCTCCGGCTCCGAAAGGACCTAGTTCCGGGTGAGCCGCGGTCGCCGGGAAGGTTACCGCAGCCCGTACTCCTAAAGGAAGCTCCTGGGTAGTGCTAACCTGGAGTAAAACCCGGTAGTTGACCTGTACTCCGGAAGGTTGCCCCGTGGTAGCAATTTCGCTGACCACTCCTTGGTAGCTACTGGCGTTATGTAAAAGTTGAATCTCCGCTGTCTTACCCAGATTTATATGATTAATCTGGTTTTGGGGAACTTGAATGGCAAAGGTGTAGCTTCCCTGGGAGGATACCTCCCCCAGGCGAGAGGAGAGAGAAACTCTATCCCCTACCCGCAGGGAAAAACCTGTAAGGGTGCCGCTGATAGGGGCGGTTATTGCCAGTTGCCGAACTCGCTCCCAGTACTGCTCCAACTCCAGAGCCATACGCTGCAGTTGTAGGGTAGCAGCAGCATCTAAAGAGTGGGGATCCAGCTCCAGGGTTAACAGGTCGTCTCCCGCCGCCACTTCCCTGCCGGGGGACACTGCCAGGTGGGTTACCACGCCGCCTTGTTCCCCTCGCACCTCCAACTGGGCTAAGGCACGCTCCGCTGCCGCTAGGCGCGACTTGGCTTGCAACAGGCGTATCTCCCGCTCGTTGCCGCTCTCCCGGGCAGGGTTATAAAAGGCAAAGAGACGTGTCCCTACGGCAATATTATCCCCCAGAACAGGAAGCACTTCGGTGATCACCCCTGGGGTGTTAGCATAAATCTTTAACTCCTCGACGGAGTTGCTCAAGGCTGCGACGCTCCCCTGCTGCCGGATGATAGCGAGGGCATCTTCGCTACTGGCACCGGAGCCGGCTTGCAACCGCAAAGTGTCGTAAGCCAACCGGGCATTCACCAGCTCCTGGCGGGCTTGCTCCAAAGCCAGCTCGGCACTGGGGTTTTCGAGAACCAGCAGCAGCTCGCCCTGCTCCACCGCAGCACCGTCTGCCACCGGAACTGCCGCGATACTTCCAGCGACCGCATTTACCAGCTGAGAGGCAGACTTGGGCGCCAAGTTGCTGTCGGCAGTGATAAGCTGCTGCAAATTGGTAAACTCCACCCAGGTAAAGTTATAGCCTCTGTTGAGGGAAGGCGCCGCCCAGCGCTGGAGTACACCGGTTTCAGCTACGCGGTAGATGGCTGCCTGAGTATCCACCAAAGAGCCTTGGTAAGCCGCCCACTGGGTAAGACCATAATAAGATAAGGCCACTGCTGCAGCTACGGCTACTGGTCTTAATCTACGCATTAACCCGGCTAATTGAGAGGTGCTCTGTTGACGTATCTCTTGCTGCCTGGCACGTTGCTCCTGGCGAGCAATGGCGGCATAATCGACTACGGTACCAGTATCGCTATCCGGTAGGAAATCCTCGCCCTTGGCAGCTGCCACCGAACGTTGCGCCGCTCGTTCCAGACGCCATTCCCGCTCCATACTGCGGGCGTAGACATCGGAAACATCCCCCAGTTTTTGGCGAAAATCGGCATAAGCCGTGGCTGCTTCCCGGTGGGAGCGACGCACTTTTTGCTCCATCTCCAGCAAGGCGACAGGATAAGGATAAAAGGGAGCATCCGGGAGGTCGGGACGAATGGCAATAATGCCGTCAGGCTTCATCTCCTCGATGGTGCCATCGCAAGGCGCATTCCACTCCTGGACGATTAAGCCAAAGCTTTGCTCCATCACCGCTACAGCCTCACCCTGTTTCACCTTGTCCCCCACTTGCTTGAGAAGCAAGATCACCCCGGAGAGCATGGCACTGCTGCCCGAAGCCTCCGAAGGAGGAAGAGTTTTAAGAAAGCGCAAGTTCTCTTCCCGTTCCCGATAAACCAAATGCGCCCTGGGGTCTTGCATATAATGAACATGCCTGGTCACAAAGGGGATACGTCTGGCAAAAAGGAGCTGGTTCACGGTAGCTACTACGGCTGTAGCCACCGGGTAAGTTACAGCAAAGAGAACTGCCGCCAAATTCCAGAGGACAGCAAAGATAGTAATCCGGGGGATAACCGCTGCTCCCAAATCTGCCATCCAGGGAACACGAGGGTAAACCAGCAGCAGGATAGTTACCCCCATGACAATCCCTAAGAGTTGGGTTAGACCATACTCCACGACAAACATGGCGATCATTTGTTGCTGGCTCAAGCCTAGAGTTTTCATGGCGGCAAATTCTCGCCGTCGCTCCAGATAAGTCATAACCGCAATGGTTAAGGTTCCGATAAAGACAAAAAGGATAATGAGGAATAAGAGACCCTGTCCGGGTCGGTAGATCCTCCCCAGCAAGCTGCGACCCATTTGCGTGGGGGTACGGGCTTCAATATAAGTAGCATTAGGATAAGCAGGTGTGAGCCAGCGCAAAAAGGAGTCGATGGTGGTCACAATACCGTCAGCCTGGGTAGTGGTGCGCCGATAGATAAAGAGAGCGCAGTTAGGCTCATCGTTGATGGTTAAGGGTAGAGCATCTTCCACTAAAACCAACGCCGGTTGCTGACTATAGGCATTATATGTGCCTACCACCACAAAGCTTTGGCTATGTACTGCTTTTTGCCAGGGGTGGTTACTCCAGGTACTCAGGGTAATACTATCCCCTAAGCGCATATCAGCTTCCAGGAAGACCTTTAAAGGCAGAATAATATCCCCGGGGTGGGCTAACCACTCCCCCTGTAATTGCAGTCTGGTAGGATGATAAATGCTGCTGTGGGCATCTATCCCCTGGAGAAAGAAGCTGCCTTTAGCGCTCTGCACCTCGACGCGGACAGTCAACTCCATAACCTCGACCAACTGCACCGGGTTCACCGCCCGATTGACCACCCCCTGAGGAAGGCGTGGTAGCTCCGTGGAGGTGAGCAGGCGGTCGCCGGGAGGTACCTGGACTAAAACGTCGTAAGGTAAATTTAAATCGTTTAAGGCGACTCTGCCGCTGGATTGCACCGATGCCAGGTAGGAGGAGTATAATGTATACAGTGTTAAAGTAATTGCCAAAAGTACTGAGATACTTAGCAAGCGAAACTTCCAGCGTCGCATATTCTGCATAGAAATATGCCATACGAAAGACATAATTACACCCCATTTGGCGCCTATACCTTCCACCCGCCAGCCTGCGGGGGATTTAAAAGCTCAAAGGCACCACAAATTCGTCACCACAATGGTGTTATTCTGCTTGTAGTATCTCGTTAGCGGTAAGATTAGCCATGGTCATGGCGGGGAGCATACCGAAAATTAAGGAGGAGACACAGGCTACCGCCGAAACCAGGCTCAGGTGCTGAACTACCCCAGCCAAGATTTCCGTTAGTGGTAGTCGGTTGGTGATCTGGGTCAAGATAGCAGGCACCCTAAAGAAAACAAACCCCACCAGGGAGCCTAGGAGGGAAACCAGCAGCGCTTCACTGAGAACCATTTGCACCACCTGAGACCTGGTAGCACCTACTGCCTTCAAAATCCCGATCTCCTTTTTGCGCTCGGAAACCATAATTAGTAAGTTAGAGGCAATGATCATAGCGGCGTTGACGAAAATTAAGATAATGAGGGGCAGGCGCAGATCCTGAGCCAGCACGGTTTGTTCCTCCACTACCGGACGCATAAAATATTCGGCTAACTGCCGGTTGGCAAGCAGAATCTCCGGCTTCTCCATACCGTAGTGCCCTTCGGCATTCTTCATCAGCTCGTGGACAGAGTAAAAACTGTTATCGGGGTAGCGCAGGCGTAAGATAGCCACAATATCCTCCAGATAGCTCAGGTCTTCCACCCGCATAGCCACCTGTTGGGGTTGGAACTCTTCCCCTCCGGCTAACTCCCAAATCTTTTGCCAGGTAGCCAGGGGTAAATGAATTTCGTCATTCTGCGCATAAAGCCACTCGGTAATTAAGCGAATATCGTTGAGATCCGGGTCGAACACGCCATATTGTCCGGAGCGGGTGGGTAGATGCAGCACGCCAACAACCCGGAGTTCAACCAATAAAGGGTCATCGAAGGCGTACTGGGTGCGACCGGCAATATAGGAGATGCGGGGGACCATAATTTGCAGGAGGTCGCCGACCCCGCTGTCCCGCTCCCCGGGGGGGACATGGCGCTGTAGGGAGACTACCGCCACCATCTCTCCTTCATCCCGGGCGTCCAGCCAGCGCCCTTCGGCAATGTAGTTAGCTAAGGGGGCTTGCTGCTTTTGATCCAGCTCCAAATTCCTGCCTCGTAAGGGAGTATTCCACATACCGTAAAGGCTGCTGCTGTAAGCCGGCATTTGGTAGCGAGGATAGACGGAAGATATGGAAGGAGTAGCCGCAAAAGCCTGGAGCCGCTCCGGGGTAAAAGGCACTCGTTGCATGGCAGTGGCTACATAGCCGCGCTGGAACATCTCCGGCATCATCACCCCCAGGTCGGTATCTCCTACCTCTAGCATCTCCTGGTACTGCCAGACTGTCCCTTCCTGGGGGACTACGGCGCTCAGCGCCAGGCTGTAGGCAGTTACCTCCCCTCCTATAAGAGCCCGGTAGGGAGCGCGATAGTCACGCACATAGCCGCGGCTAAGGGAGATAGCATTGGTCATAAAGCCAGCCGCCAGTGCCATGGAAACCAATGCCAGAATGGAGCGGGTGAGATTTCGCCAGGCACTGATAAAGCCTAATCGCCAGAACATGCCGCCACCGACCTTTTGCTAAAATCATGGTAAGAAAACCGACAACCTTGGGGCTTACGGGAGTATTACTCCATTATTCGATTCTTAAAATATAGGAATTCCCCTGGTAGTTGGTGGAGCCGATCCAGAGGTAATCGGCATCCAGTCCGGGGATAGCTTGCTTCCACATATGCTCGGGATATTCCTCGGGATATTCGAGAAAGTTACTGCCAAAGTTGATGGGCAGCTCGACTAAAACATAGGATGCCAAATCGTAAACATATTGCTTATCCCGAATAGAACTCTCCCAGGTAAGCAAACGCTGCCCCACTTGGATGTGGGAGCGTTGCACATATCGCTCCTTGGGCTGCCGTAAATAATCGGGATCGTGGTAAGTTTCGTAAATATAGGGAGACAAGCTATAACCAAAAACCCTGGAAGAGCCAGTCTTCAGAGCTGAATTTATTTCAATGATGACAATCTCCCCTCCTCTTGCCTGCAGGGCGAAAATAGAACCGCCATGGGCTACGGGAGCATAGATAGAGCCATTTAAGCTGAGGCGGGTTTCCGGATTCTCACCCCGTTCCAGTTTGCTGCCATCCAGCTGATACATATAAAGGCTATAAGCTCCCCGGGGGAGGGGGGGGACCACATTAGAAACCAACTGGTAGTTGGCTTGCACATCCCAGGTAACCACCTGATCTGCCACACTGCAACGTCCAATAAGCCTACCGCCATTGGCGGAGGCGGTAGCCATAGTCCAATTAGCCCTACTATTAAGCTGCGTAAGCATAACTTTGGTATCCCGCCGACCGGCGTTAAAAAGCGAAAGGCGGTAGACCAGCGTGTAACCATCCAGGGAAAGAGAATCGAAAGGCAAGGCAGAGGCGTGGGTTGGCGAGGAGACCGAGACGGCAACTTCCCAGTCCTCTTGGGGAGTAAGCAAGTTACGCGCCAGCAGACGCACCGAACGCTCCCGGGAGCCATCCGTCTGCCTGACATAACTGCCCAGTTCGCTCCACACTAACCACTCCTGATTAAAAACAATCTCCGAGGCAAGGCTATACTCCGTTCCCCGGTAGTCGATGACCGGAGTGGAAGTTTGGGTGGTATAGTCGTAGAGCCAGAGGGTCTTAGCCTCAGTGGTCTGGAGCAGGTAGCCTTGGTTATCACCGGTAAATCCTACCGGGGTAAAACCTTGAGGAACTTCCAGCCGTTGGATATTATAGTAGACATAATCTCCCACCCGACCATAAACCAACTCGCTCCCCCCTGACACACTAAGGGGAGCTCCCTGAGGAAGGCGGTAACTCTCCTCCAGAGCAGCTAAATCTGGCAGAGGTGGACCGGAACTGGCGGTGTTACACCCGGTTAGCGAGAGAAGTATAACCCATAACAGAAGGGATGCCTGGAAACGGGAGGCGCGATAGCTAAGCAAAACACCATCACCTCAGTAAAAAACTATACCCCTTGCAGTCGGCAACATCCAACTTAAGGGGGTGACAGGATGGGAGATAGCTCCCCAGGGAGATGCCTACCCGCCGGTAGTCTCGGTTTTAGATTATCTAAAACCCCTGTAAATACTTGCGAAACTCAGTCAGAAGCTCCTGAGGAGCTACTTTAGCGACTACCTCACCCCGGCGGAAGATGAGTCCCATCCCCTGCCCGGCGGCAATACCCAAGTCGACTTCCTGGGCTTCCCCGGGACCATTTACTTCGCACCCCATGACGGCCACACTTTGGACAGGACCTTGGTAGCCTAGGAGCAGCTCCTCCACTTGGGTTACCAAGGCAGCCAAATCTACCTGGCAACGTCCGCAGGTGGGACAGGAGATAAGGCGCACCCCATACTCCCTAAGCTCCAGACTTGCCAAAATACGCCAGCCGGTTTCTACTTCGGTAACCGGGTCTCCGGTGAGAGAAACCCTTAAGGTATCCCCCAGCCCTTCGGCCAACAGGATAGCCAGCCCCGCCGCTGAGGTGATAATCCCTCTTTGGGGCGAGCCGGCGTGGGTAATGCCAATATGTAAAGGGTAGTGGCAAGCTGCTGCCATTAAACGGTAGGCAGCCACGGTGCGCGGGAGATCGGGGGCCTTGAGAGAGACAATAATATCGTTAAAGTCTTCGGCTTCCAGGTAGGCTATATGTTTTAAAGCACTAGCCACCATGGCTTCCGGAGTAGCTCCTCCGTAAGTATGGAGCAGCTCCTTTTCCAAAGAAGCCGAATTGATCCCAATGCGGATGGGTACCCCCGCTGCTTTAGCAGCCTGCGCTACCTGGCGAATTTGCCCCCTATCCCCCATATTACCTGGGTTGAGGCGCAGCTTGTCAAATCCAGCAGCGATAGCAGCCAAAGCCAGGCGGTAATCGAAGTGAATATCAGCTACTAGGGGGAGATCCACCTTTTGGCGAATCTGGGGTAAAGCAGCAGCAGCTTGGCTGTTTAACACAGCCAAGCGTACTATTTCACACCCTGCTTGTTGCAATTGTTGGATCTGGGCTATGGTTGCTGCCACATCCCGGGTATCGGTGTTGGTCATGGATTGCACGGTGATAGGAGCAGTGCCGCCGATGACAATATCTCTTACTCTAACCTCTTGTCGCACTTGTCTTTGCGTCTTCAATGAAATACTCCCCTAGCTGGGTGAGGGCTAAAGCCTTCTGCTGTAGTTGTTTCTTACACCCCAAGCCAACTACTAACTTAGACCTTGCCGCTTAAGTAATCTAAAGCCATTTGAGCCATGGCGGCCATCCCGAAAGCAATGGCATCCTCGTCGAAGTTATAGCGGGGGTTATGTCCGGGATGGATGCACCCCTTCTCTTCATTCCTGCCACCTAAGCGAGCAAAGCAGGCGGGTACCTTCTCCGCAAAGAGGGAAAAATCTTCTCCCCCCATGGAGGCTTCGGGGATACGCTTAACCTTATCTACCCCCAATACCTGTTGCGCGCTTTTTTCAAAGGCGGCGGTCATAACTACATCGTTGATAATGGAGGGGTAACCAAAGCGCATATTAACTTCCCCGGTGCAGCGGTAGGCAGCGGCAATGTTTTCCACTATCCGCTTGACGCGCTCGGGGATAGAGTTACGGATCACGGGGTCTAAGGTGCGAACAGTTCCACTTAAGGTTACTTTGTCGGCAATAACATTGCCCCGATACCCTCCTTGAATGGTGCCTATGGTAACTACCACCGAACCGTTGGGTGAAATTTCCCGGGAAGCAATGCTCTGCAGGGCAGTTACCACCTGAGCAGCACAGACAATAGCATCTACGGAAAGATGGGGAGAAGCGCCGTGACCGCCATAGCCGGTGATGGTGATATTTAAGCTATCCGTCCCGGCGGAAGCAGCGCCGTCTTTCAAGGCCAACTCCCCGGTATAGTAATCTACGGTGTTAAGATGCAACCCGATAGCCGCATCGACTTTAGGGTTTTCCAAACAACCCCCTTCGATCATCCTACCGGCGCCGCCCGGTCCTTCCTCGGCAGGTTGGAAAAGAAGCTTGACTGCTCCCTGGAACTCTGCCTGCTTCTCTTTGAGCAAAGAAGCTACTCCCATCAGAATAGCGGTATGGCCATCATGACCGCAGGCGTGCATCATCCCTGGCACTTCGGAGGCGTATTCCGCGTCACTTAACTCTGCCACCGAGAGGGCATCCATATCAGCCCGGATAGCAATACACTTGCCCCCAGGAATACCTCCCTGGATGAGCCCTACCACCGCCGTGGCACCAATGCGGGTGTAAGGGATATCCAGGCTATCCAGATGAGCCATCACCGCTGCTGCGGTTTTCTCCTCTTTCCAGCCAGCTTCAGGGTGGCGATGAAACTGCCGACGATACTCGATAAACTGGTTTTGCATCTCTTGAGCTCTTTGCAGCATAGGGTGCATAGGAAAGACCTCCTCGTTAGTGTATTAATATGAAAATCTAATTCTCTGGCAGATACTTCGTCACCAAAAACATTAATTCCTTCCCGAGAATTTGTCTACGATGACTTCATCCGAAGGCCAAACAAAAGTCAGACCAAGCAAGATAATTCTCGCAAGGAAGGGATTATTTGCTCCTTGTCGAAGAAAGGGGAAAATCATTTGCTCTTCAATGGTATTTTTTATCATAACCAGGGAGGTGGTAGTCAAGCTATTTTAAGATAACTCTTTTTGCCCTTAAGCTAAACTCAATCAACCAAAGGAGGAACACTGTGAAAAGAAAACTCATCACCTTATTGCTGGCAGCCACTTTCCTGCTATCCGCTTGTGGGCAGACGACTCCGACAACAGCCCCCACATCAGCTCCCACGGCAGCTCCAACTTCCCCGGCAACCCAAGCCCCAACAGAACCTGCCGAGCCGGAAATTTTGCGTGGTGGCACCCTGGTGGTCTCAGTCGCCAACAGCCCCGCTAGCTTTAATCCCTTGTGGAAAACCGATGACCCCGCGTCTATTATTAATCAAAATGTTTTTAATAAACTGGTAACACTGAACAACGCCTATGAAATCTGCCCTGACTTAGCCAAATCGTGGGTTATCTCGGAAGATGGTTTGACCTACACTTTTAACCTTCACGAAAATATTTTGTGGCACGATGGTGTCCCTTTCACTTCAGAAGATGTCAAATTTTCCATCTTAGCGGTGCAGGAGTTCAATGGCAGGATGGCTGCCGAATGGGGAGCAGTAGAAACTATCGACTGTCCCGACGATTATACCGTTATTCTGAACCTTTCGCGACCTGATGCAGCACTTATCGGCTTCCTCGCCTGGTATGCTAACCAGATGATCCCCAAACACATTTACGAAGGTACCGATTGGACGACTAACCCTGCTAACATGAGCCCCATAGGCACGGGACCCTTCAAGTTTGTGGAGTGGCGACAAGGGGTCAGCATAACTTTGGAGAGAAACGATGACTATTTTATGGGTGCTCCCTATTTAGATGAAATAGTCTTTCAAATCATACCCGATGTGAACACCGCACTCCAAGCCATGTATAATGGCGAAGTCGACCACATGGCCAGCAGTCCTGGGTACGCCGAACTTGACAAGCTCATCAATAACCCCGACTACACTGTGACCATTCGGACGATGCCTTCCAGGTATTACCTAGGCTACAACTTTGGTCGCGAACTAATGCAGGATATTGTAGTTCGTGAGGCTATTGCCATGGCTATTGATAGGGACGAAATTTTAGAGAGAGCTTTTTATAATTACGGAACTACCGCCTACGGTTATTATACTCCCGTCATTGCTTGGGCTTTCAACGACAAGGACTTGGCTCCAGAGTATAATATCGAAAAAGCCAATCAGATGCTCGATGATGCCGGTTATGCCAAAGGTGCCAACGGTTTTAGATTTGCCGTGGATTTAGTCACCTTCGTCAGCCAGGCTGTAGATGATATGAGTACCATTCTCAAAGAGCAGATGAAAGAAATCGGGGTAGACATCAACTGGATTTCTATGGAACAAAACTCCTGGACACCTAGAATCCGCCAAGATTTCGATTTTGATCTATGTATTACCAACGGCTTCCACGGTCCTGATCCCCACAATTTATGGGGACGTTTTGCTACTACCGGAAGTGGAAAAATATGTGGTCCCTACAGCAACCCTGAAATTGATAGGCTGCTCATGGAAGCGGTGCAATTGTCTGACCAAACCGAAAGAGGCGATGTGTACAAGGAAGTCCAGCGTCTGATGCGCGAGGATGTTTGTATGGCTCCTCTTATTGATTTAGTGGGCACTTCCGTGTGGAGCGCCAAGCTCGATGGTTTAGCCAACACCGAGGAAGGGATCGCCGCTGGACTTACCTTTTCCAGTTACGCCCTTACCAGATTCAACGATCCCTCTATGATCAACTAGCGAATTTGCCGTACAGTTTACGTCGCAACCAACCTAGTAGGGTCTGATGGTAATTGGTACGGGCTTTGTAATGCAAGTTCAATGCGTAGTTGGCTTACGTTGCAAAGCCTTTTTTGTAGTATTAACTCGGAAGGTGGCTTCCTATGGGTAGGTATTTTTTACGGAGAATCTTTACCGGTATACTCACGATTATTTTTGTCTTTGTCGTTAACTTTACCCTCATTCACCTCGCTCCTGGGGATCCGATTACTATTTTAGCTGG
>WREE01000044.1 GCA_009779515.1 Symbiobacteriaceae bacterium | reverse complement strand
TTTCGTTTTGGGTGGTGTCTACTCGGAGCAGCGTTTGCAAGTTCAAAGGGTCATCAGAAAGGCGGTTGATAGCTTTGCCGGTGTAGAGCTTTTCCTGGAGTTTGTCCATGCGGCGCATACCCTCGTTGAGGTTAATAAGAAAGCCGCGGCTCATCATCGATTGGGTTACCCGTATGGCCATGGGATCGACCTCATTTCCAAATAGTTATTAGATGTGGGGGGCGCTTACGCCACGGTAAGTTTAAGGTTACGTTACGTTTTTAGCACCTTAGCTCCAGGTAAAAGCTACGCAAAGGCTCTATCCATAAGTATGGTTAGCACATCGTTTAGTGCCGAAGAGAGACGGGCGGCAGCGCTATAGGCTTGCTGGAAACGGATCATGTTGGTCATCTCTTCGTCTAAGGAAACGTCGGAAACGGCGGAACGGCGCTGCTCCAGCATCAAGGTTTGGTAAGTGGAGGTATCGTAAAGGCGGTTGTTAGAATCGGTACGAATACCTAACTCCAGAAGGAAGGCGGCAAACTTTTCTTCGAAGGTGTTCGCCAGGTTCATCATGCCCAGCTCCTCCTCCAGCCAAGTACCCAAAATTTCATCGTTAATGGCTTCTTCCAGAGTTGCCAGCAGCGGTTTATTGTTGCGAATTTGCGCCAGCCGCAGGGCATTGAGGTTGTTACCCACATAAGGTCCTTCACCGGTTTCCTCGTTCATACCTACAGCGGCGATATTGTTCAACCCCAAAATACCGTCCATAATGAGAGGATTCATACGGATGGAGAAGCCGTTAGGCTGTGCCGCTTCGTCATCGTCATCGAAGCCACTGGGAAGGAAAAAGTCCATCCCCTGCTGCCACTCCCCGTCGGCATCCAGATAATAACCTTGGCGGTGTTGGTAATTGATCGTCATGGCGAACTCCCGCGCCCACTGATCCATAGCCGCTCGGTAGACATATTGTACATCGTGGCGCATCTTCATCTGGGCGCCTAGGTAGCCACTCTCAATTTCTGTCTTGAGAGTAACCCCAGGAGCAAAAACCCAAGAGAGCTCATGTAAGCCGGTGGCTGGGTTGAGTTCAGCTCCCAGCAAGGTCACATTGTTGTGGCTGATAATCCGTACCCCGTTGACCGTCACCGAAAGATAGTTGTTTTCTTCCATGATCGTAATTTCGCACTCCTGGGAGAGCTTATCCAGAGCCAGATCCCGCCGATCTCGCAGGTCGTTGGCGATATACTTCCCCTCAGCTTCGATCATAAAAATATCGTAGTTTAGAGCGGCAATCTGCCTGGCATAAGTGTTAATGTTATTCACCGTAGCCAGGATAGCCGCATCGATATCTTGAATAAGCTGGTGCATGGAGTAATCGAAGGCGTTTAAGATGCTACAGAGGACATCGCCGCTGGCGCGCACTTCAGCCCGAAGTGAGCTGTCGGTGACATCCCGGGTAAGGTTTTGCCAGGACTCGTAGAAGCGGTTCAGCGCCTTCTTGAGCCCCCCCTCCCCAGGTTCGTTGAAAAAGCTCTCCAGGCGAGTATAAATATCGGCGCAATACTCCCGGTAGCTGCGAATACTATATTCATCGCGAATTTGGTAATCTAGAAACTCGTCCCGGATGCGAATGACGGCATCGATGGTAACCCCGTTGCCGATAATCCCCCTAATACTCTCGATAATTTGCGGAGTAGTAGGACCTAACTCCACCCGCTGACGGGAAAAGCCGGGGGTATTGGCATTAGCCACATTGTGGAGAGTGGATTCCAGAGCGTATTGCTGCGCCGATAGAGCTTTACGCGCCGTATCGAGACCGGCAAAAGTGTTGCGCATGAGGGATCACTTCCTTAACTTACTTGGGTTTATCGTAAGTCCATTGCTGCACGCCGCTTAGAAAGCGTACCATGCTTTGGTAATAGGCTTCGGAGCTTTGTAAAAGCCCCTGCTGTTGCAACTGCAACTCGCGGCAGAATAAAAGGTCTGTCGTTAGCTGTACAATTTTTTCTTGCTCCTTAGACGCACAACTGGCGTATATTTCATCCAGCCAGAGACCGTAGCCTGCGGTAACCGGTTTTTGTTGCAAATGATAAAGCTCCGTGTCCAGAACCTGCTGGCAGCGGCGCACCTTGCCGACAATAGGTGTTTCTTCGATAAGTATAGCTACCAACCCTGCGATATCGTCGCGCAAGATAAGAGCCTGCTTGCGTTCCAAATGCTGCCGCAACTCCGCCAGGGCGTCTGCCAGGGCTAAGGTGGAGCGCAGGGCGTTGGCGAAACGACCAACACCATTAGACCAGGGGGGTTCGTCCCCTGGTGAGGAATCCCGGTGTTCCAGCCCAACTTCTGACATTTGCTCCCAAACGGCAAGGTTGGGGGGCGCTAACCCTTCCTGAAAAAGGTTTATCTTGGCTTCTTTGAACATATATTATACCTTGCGGTCGAGGCGAAGAGTACCTGACGGGGTAGAGGGGGTCTTCGGGTACCCTCGGGGGCTGTAAGAGGGACGCTGGACTAGCAGCAACCCCTCGTTGCGCTCCAGAAAAGAGAGAGCGGCGCTTAATGCCGGTAGTAGCGGAGCTCGCAGACGTTCCAACTCTGCCATATCTTGACTTATACCTTCCCCCAGCTTGAGCAGCCTACTACAGTGGGAAGCGGAGAAAGGTGAAGTTTCCTGGCTGGAGACAGCTTCCATAAGCTGCCGTAAAGAGAGGGTCTCCTCACTTTGGGGTAGATACTGTTTTTGCAGCCTGGTAGCCACGGTAACCCGCCGCTGCTCCAAAAGAGCCAGCTCCCGGAGCAGGCGCTGTTCTTCGCTAAAAAGCGGTTTAAGGGTTACCAAGTCCCAAGCGGCTATAGCCGGGGCATATTGTTTGTACAGCACTAAAAGGGCAGCGTATACTGTGCGCTGCCCTTGCATTAATTGTATGAGGCGTTCACTGGGTTGTAGCCTTAGCGTCATCATTTTTTCGCCACGAGTTTCCTTTCCGTAGGGGTTGCCAAGCTTGCCCTCAAGACAGGTTATTTTTCGGGGCTTTCTTCCAGGATGCGTAAAGCCGGTGCCAAGCGCTCCGCTACATCCATAACCGAAGGTTGATAATTACCAGCGGCAATGCGGAGAGCTAATTCGTCGATGTAGGCTTTGCGCTGAGGAGACATAGTGCCGGTGTCTGCTTCACGGATAATTTTAGTGGCTACCGCAAGATCCCTGGCCAGCGCTACGGCTTGGGGAGAAAGATCGACCTTATCGGCAGGTAGACCTACAGCAGCGACCGTTTCCGTGGCTTTACTCTTGACTTGTTGGTTGCTCTGTTGGGCATAGGCTTTGATAGCGGTGGACAATTCGCTGCTAATACGAGAAGTCACGACCCTTAACCCCCTTTCGGTTTATACATAAGAATATGCCTGTCACTTTTTTTATCGGATAATCTTGAAGATGACTTTAGCTTTCTCTTTCGCGTAACGAAAATTTCTTCGGCGGAATAAAAAGAGAGAAGACCATATCGGCTAATCAGCTTAAAAGCAAAATAGAGTTGATAAAAGCTATTCTTTCCGCTTGCTATGAAATTTTGTACTTTTCTTAGAGGTGTGTGTTTCCTGGGTTGGCTCCGCCCTTGACTCCGGACGCTGCAGCTGTTGAATTTCTCGCGCCAGCAAAGCCTGGCATTCGGGGCACATGCTCCCCTTGTCGATCTTCTTCCCACAGTTGTGGCAAACCTGGGAAGTAGCTCCGCGAATCTCCAAGCGACCACTCTGCATAAAACGCAAAATAGTTTTTTGCGGTATTTCCAGAGCTTCGGCAATGGTTTGTATATTGGCGACGGGATGAGAGAAGAGAAAATCCTTAACTTTGATAAACTCTTCTTCTTCCAATTGAATACAGTTCTGGCACAATACCTGCAGTGGCGCGGTTCGGATGAACGCTTTATCGCAACGCTCGCAACTACTCAGTTCCATAGCATGTCCCTCCTTATTTGGCGTAGCTTGGCGCTTCCCGGAGTGAGAAATTTAATTTTTTCAGAGCTACCTGGCTACTGTCAGCACGGCCACCTGGGCAGCTCCCGCCAGCAAGAGTGCCTGGCTACAGTAGTGAGCAGTCGCTCCGGTAGTGAAAACATCATCAATGAGCAAGACCTTCCCGGAGACTAACCTTCGCCGCAGCGTCGAGGTACTTACGGTAAAGACCCCCTGGCTCAGAGCAGCCCAGCGGTCTTCTCTGCCCAAAAAATGTTGGGGTGTTCCCCGGGTCGGCTTTTGCAGCAAACCCAGAGAGGCTATACCGGTAAGAGCGCTAAGTTCCCGAGCAACTAATTCACTTTGGTTATAACCACGTTCCCGTACCCCTTGGTAGTGCATGGGGACGTAAGTTATTATATCATAATTATCTTCCAAGTTGCAAAATAAATTTTTATGCATCGCCTGGGCAAAAGTGTACGCTAAGTGAGCACGCTTGCTAAACTTAAAAAGGCCTACCAGCTTTTGCACCTCACCCTGATAGCGCCACAGGGAACGATTAAGCAAAAAGCTAGGAGGAATACCAGCGCAGTCGGGACATTCCCGCGCCAGATCAACACCGGGTAAGCCACAACGGGGACAGTAGGGTGACAGTATCGGCGGCAAATTAGCTAAGCAGACAGGACAGAGACCATCATCCAGAGGGAGCTCCAACTCTACCCCGCAAAGAGTGCAAGCGCTATAAGGGGGAAAAAGTAGGCGACTGACCAAATTAATCCGAGATTCTTGTAAAAACGACATTTTGCTTCCTCTACCTTGATAGATGGGGGCTACCCGCCCCCAAACCCCAGACTCCCACCCCACGCACACGTGCGCGGGGACCCCGAGTCCAGTTAGCATAGCTTTGTTTACACTTTCTGGAGCTTCGCTCCTGCACCCCGGTTCCCGTGGCGAAGTAGAAGCCCGTTTTGATCATGCCATGGGTGAACGCAGTTCATGGGCTTCTACTCCTTCAGTCGATCTTGCAAACCGGTATAGCGCTGGCGCACTTCCCTCAGTCTCACCGCTGCCAAGAGCACTTCCTGCTCTCCCACCAGTACCAGTAGCTTTTTGGCGCGAGTGACTGCGGTATATAACAAATTACGCTGCAGCATATAGGAGTGTTCGTTAAGAATAGGCATGACCACCACCGGATACTCACTGCCCTGGGACTTGTGCACCGAAATAGCGTAAGCCAGTGCCAGCTCTCCCAACTCTTGCCTTCGGTACTTTACCGTACGCAAGCCGTTCCCCTCGGGGAAAAGAACCTCCAGCTCATCTCCCTGGGGGTCAACCCGGTACACGGTGCCAATATCCCCGTTGAGTACCTCTTTATGGTAGTTATTGCGTTGCTGCATCACTTTATCGCCGGGACGAAAACGCACCCCAAAGGAGACCAGCTCTGGTGCCCCTTTTTCGTCGTCTTCTTCGTCTAAAGCTAACCCCTGCCGCGACGACACCGTCGCCAAAGGGTTCAACGCTTCCTGCAGGTGGCGATTGAGACTCTCCACCCCTACCACCCCGCGGCGCATCGGGGTAAGGACCTGCATATCGTCCATCGAGAGCACTCTTACCCCCTCCGGTAAAAGGTTTGCCCCCTGGGTACGACACAGCCTCACCACCTGTTGCAACGCTTGCCTAGGGTCGGGGACAGGAATAAAGATAAAGTCGGAGCCTTGGCGGGCTAAGACGGGAGCCAGACCTTGGTTGATGCGGTGAGCGTTACTGATAATTTTACTCTGGTTGGCTTGCCGAAAAACTGTGCGCAACCTCGCCACAGGGATGACCTGGCTGGCAATGAGATCCCTAAGCACCTGCCCCGGGCCTACCGAAGGGAGCTGGTCGTGATCCCCTACCAGCACCAATCGACAACCTGGAGGGAGAGCTTTCAGTAAGCTATTAAATAGGAAGATATCGACCATGGAAGCTTCATCGACAATAACCGCATCGGCAGGAAGAGGGTTATCTTCGTTTTTTAAAAAGACCATGCTGCCACCCTGAGGCGTGCTTTCCAACAAGCGATGGATGGTAGAAGCAGCCTCCCCGGTAAGCTCTGAGAGGCGCCTGGCGGCTCTACCGGTGGGAGCAGCCAGATAGGTGCGTAGACGCGCTTCCCTAAAGAGTAAATGCAAAGCCCGCAGCAAGGTGGTCTTGCCGGTGCCGGGACCGCCGGTGATAATTTGTAAAGGGTTAGCCACTGCTCCGACCAGAGCTTGACGCTGTTCCGGTGCCAGCTGCAAAGCCATCTGCTCCTGGATATGGTCAATTTGTCTGTTCAACTGCTCCGGACTGCTAAAGATATTGGCCTTGCCTTGGTCTATGTACAGCTGCAGGCGGTTGGCTACCCCCTTCTCCCCGTAATAGAAAGCCGGCAAATAGATCCGCCGCTCCCCAGGTGCCTCTGCCTCGCCGCCATCTTGGCTGGCAATAAGCTCCTGCTGATGGATAAGCGCTTCCAGAAAAGGGGTCAGCAGCTCTTCCGAAACTTGGAGGCGCTGAGCAGCGTGCTGCAAGAGTAGATGGTCTGGGAGAAAGCAATGCCCCTCATCGGCAGCTTCACTGAGGCAAAAGGAGAGCCCCACCTTAAGACGCAAGCTGGAATCTAAGGATATACCTAAAGCTAAAGCCAGCCTGTCAGCAGTGCGAAAACCGATACCATAAACCTCCTCCGCTAAACGGTAGGGGTTCGTTTCAATAAAGGCGACTAAATCGCCCACTTCCTTGTCTTGGTAATGGTTATATATGCGCATAGCCAGAGCTGAGGAAACTCCGTGGCTTTGCAAATAAAGATGCAGCCGCTGGCTGGCGCGGTTTTCTTGCAGGGTTCGCTGCATGGCTTGGGCAATTTTCCCAGGGACACCTGCCAAACGGAGCTGCTCGGGATCCTCCGCGATAACCTGTAGTGCCGCCATGCCAAATTGCTTGACGATAGCCGCAGCTCTAGCGCGCCCAATCCCCTTAAACAATCCCGAGCTCAAATAGCCTAGGAGCCCGACTTCATCGGTAGGCTGCTGCTCCTGCAAATAAGTAACTTGAAAGTTTTGCCCGTAACGGGGATGTAGCACCCAGTAGCCTTGCAGGGTGAGAGAGGCACCCGCCTTAACCCCAGGCAAGCTGGTGACGCAGCTAAAGCTCTCCCCACCCCGCACTTGTGGTAGGAAGGTAAAAACAGTATAGCTGGAGGTATCGGAGGTAAAAACCACCTTCTGCACAGTTCCCACAATTTCTAACTGCTCTTGAGCCGAAGATGCCTTGCTCCCCGGATGGGCTGGTTGTGACATGGTTATAACCAGAACAATTTACCTGGAGGCTTGCAGAACAGCTTCGACGCTGTCCAGCTCTTCCCAGGGCAGTTCCAGGTCGGGGCGACCAAAATGCCCGTAAGCGGCAACTTGCTTGTACAGAGGGCGACAGAGTTGGAATTTGTCAATTATAGCCTGAGGACGCATATCGAAAACCTTGGTGATAATTTGAATGAGCTTGTCGTCAGCTACCGTGCCAGTGCCAAAGGTTTCTACCATCACCGATATCGGCTGAGCTACCCCTATGGCATAGGAAATTTGCAGCTCAAAGCGCTCGGCTAACTTAGCTGCTACTATATTTTTGGCAATATAACGTGCCATATAGGATGCGGAGCGATCGACCTTGGTGGGGTCTTTGCCCGAGAACGCTCCTCCTCCGTGACGGGCTGAGCCGCCGTAGGAATCCACGATAATTTTGCGCCCGGTAAGGCCGGAATCTCCTTGGGGTCCACCTATAACAAAGCGCCCCGTGGGATTGATCAGAAAGCGGGTGCGCTCATCCAAGAGTGCCGCCGGAATGGTAGGCTTAACTACCAACTCCAGAACATCGTTATAAATACGCTCGGAGCTGACGTCGGCAGCATGTTGGGCGGAGATAACAATAGTGTCAATACGTAACGGGCGGTTACCTTCATACTCTAAGGTGACCTGGGTTTTACCGTCAGGGCGCAGGTAATCCACCATCTGCTCTTTGCGCACCCGGGCTAGGCGTTGGGCCAGGGTGTGTGCCAGAGCAATGGGGGTAGGCATGTAGCTATCGGTTTCGTTGCAGGCAAAGCCGAACATCATCCCCTGGTCACCGGCGCCGGTAGCCATCAGGCGGTCTTTAATGGCTTCGGAGCGCACCTCTACCGGGTTGATTACCCCAGGGGCAATATCGGTAGACTGTTCGTCAATAGAGGTGAGTATAGCACAGGTGTTAGCATCAAAGCCGTATTCCGAACGGTCGTAGCCAATATCTTTGATGACACCCCGGGCGATTTTGGGAATATCCACGTAAGTTTTGGTGGTAATTTCTCCCATCACCAGGACAAAGCCGGTGGTAACCACGGTTTCACAGGCGACCCTGGCAGCAGGATCTTTGGTAATAATGGCGTCCAGCACCCCATCGGAGATTTGGTCGCAAATTTTGTCCGGATGACCTTCGGTAACTGATTCCGAGGTGAAAAAATGCTTTTGCTTCACGGGGATTCCTCCTTATACTCTTATGTTTAAGTGATATGTCATGATATTTCTCCGGTAAATGGCAGTCCGCCAAGAGTAACAAAAGACCCTTCCTGATGAGCTACAGGAAGGGGTTATGCTGTAAATGCTCATCTTTCACAGCAACGCTGTGCAGGAATTAGCACCGTTATTACCTTTAATAAGGGCAACCGGTTGCCGGGTTTCACAGGGCCAGCCCCTCCACCACTCTAGATGAGTATGTTATTGTCAATGAACGTGGGAAGGTTAGCCTAGCTCTCGCGGCTAACCTGCTTATATAAGATACTGGCTAAGCCGACCCCGCCAGAACGACTCATGGCGCTAGCAAGCTCCTGCTCATACATTTCCTGATAGATACCGCTGCCGGCAGCAGCGCCGAAAAAGCTGCCTGAGGTAAGGGTGGAGCTCATGGCGCGGAGCATTTGCTGGATAAGCAACGCCTCGAACTCCTGGCATGCCGCCCATAGCTCCGGATGCTGGGGAGGATTAGCCCCTCTGGTGGGGTACATCCCCGAGGGAGAAGGGCTATAGGTTAAAGGGTGTAGGGGTAGCATAGCTATCACCTCACGGCTTTTTTAACCACTTCAATAACTTGCTGGGGAGTTAGAGTTGCCAAGGTTGCCAGCTCTTGGAGTTCTTGCAACATGGTTTCCAGCTTCCCAGGAGAAAGTGGCCTACTTTGAGCGACAGTTATCTTTTCGTGCTTGCTGGCTAAATATCCTTCTTCGGGGGTTAACAGTTCTTCATATAATTTATCTCCCGGGCGAGGACCAATCACCGTAATGGCAATATCTTTTTCCGGTTCCAACCCAGACAGGCGGATGAGGTCGTGGATAAGATCCAGCATTTTTACCGGCTCTCCCATATCCAGGATAAACAGCTCCCCACCCTCCCCCATGGCGCCGGCTTGTAGCACCAGTTGCACCGCTTCGGGGATGGTCATAAAGTAACGGGTCATCCTTTCATCGGTGATGGTCACCGGTCCGCCGGCTGCTATCTGCCGCTGAAAGCGTAAGGGGGCGGAGCCGCGGCTCCCCAGAACATTGCCAAAACGGACTACCATAAAGCGGGTGCTACCTGCATGGGCGAGGCTATCCACCACCAGTTCGGCGGCTCGCTTACTGGCGCCCATGGCGTTTTCCGGTGCTACCGCTTTGTCAGTGGAGATGAGAACAAAGCGCTCGGCGCAGTACTCTTTGGCCAGCTCGGCAGTATTTTTGGTGCCAAAAACATTGTTGGCAATAGCCTCCCAGGGAAAAGATTCCATCAGCGGCACATGCTTATGAGCGGCGGCATGAAAAACCAGCTCCGGGCGCCAGGTGCGAAAGACTCGCTCCAAACTGCTGCGGTCGCGAACATCGCAGATTATCGGCTCCAGAGCAATGAGGGCACTCTTAGGGTTATCGTTTAGCTCTTCAGTAATTTGGTAGATAGAGTTTTCTCCCCGCCCCAAAAGGAGAAGGCGCTGAGGATTTAAGTTGAGCATTTGGCGGCAAATTTCCGAACCTATGGAGCCACCAGCGCCGGTAATCAGCACCGTTTTACCCTGCGCCATCTCCAGGATAGCGCTATGGTCTAAGCGGACAGGAGGGCGACGTAAAAGGTCTTCCAGCTGCACCGGACGCACCTGGGAGACTGCCACGTTGCCGCTTAAGACCTCGAAGATGCTGGGAACAGTTTGCACGGTAAGCCCCAAGTTGCGCCCCCGAAGGCTTACCTGGCGGATAAGGCTGCCGGCGCCACTGGGTACCGCCAGCACCAGGCGAGTAATGCCAAAGTTATGGACAATTAACTCCAGGTCATCGCTGGTGCCCAGCACCTTATAACCCTGAATACTTTTACCCAGCTTTTCCGGGTCGTCGTCTAAAAAGCCAATGATATGATACGGCATTTCGCTGTGGCGGGAAAGCTCCCGGGTCAGTTGTTGCCCGGCGCTACCCGCACCTAAGATAAGGGTCGGCTCCCCTCCGCGTCCCAGGGTATGCCCCAGCTCCCGATCGCTTGCCATACGCAAAATTACCCGAATTCCCCCCACCAATGCCAGCAAGGTAAGCCAGGCCATGATGAGAGCCCCCCGAGGGTAGGGGTTGCCGCTAAGAAAGATAGCGCCGCTGATGGCAGCGGCGTGGCAGGAAACTGCCTTGACAACTTGGATAAGGTCGCCTACCGAGGCATAACGCCACATGCGGGAGTACATGCCAAACCAGCGGAAGATAAGATAGAGGATAGGTATGGTAGCCACCGCCGCCAGAAGCCAAGCCTGGAGAAAGGGAGCAGGTAGCTGACCATCTAGACGCATGGCTAAAGCCAGAACCCCGGAAACAAGTGCCGCCAGGGCATCGAAGATACGCAAAAACCAGGTGTTCCCCGAGAGATGAACCAGGAAGTTGTAGAAGGAGGGGTTCATGAGGGCTCGCTCCCCGTACAGCAGGCGGTAACAATGGCAATTATTTTATCTTGGTCTTCCTGGCTTAAGGCAGAGCCCGAAGGTAGGCACAAGCCCCGGGCGAAGAGGTCGGCACCCACGCTGCCCGACGCGCTGCGGCTGTAAAAGGGATACTTCCCCCAGTAGGGTTGCAGGTTCATCGGTTTCCAAGCCGGGCGAGATTCGATATCTTCGGCGGCTAATGCTGCTGCTACCTTTTGGGGGGTGACCCTGCTTTCGGGAGTAAAGGTGATAACCGAAAGCCAGTGGTTAGGCTCCCCATACCGGGGCATCATTTCTATGGCAGGAACTGCCTGAAACCCTTCGCTGTAACGGTGAAAAACAGCTTGACGAGCTGCCAGATGTCTGGAGAGAACCTGGAGCTGCCCGCAGCCGATAGCGGCACAAATATTGGAAAGGCGGTAGTTGAAACCCAGCTCGCTATGCTGGTAGTGAGGTGCCGGGTCGCGGGACTGAGTAGCCCAAAAGCGGATTTTCGCCAAAGCTTCCAGGTCGTCAGCCACCAGGGCGCCGCCGCCGGAGGTGGTAATAATTTTATTACCATTAAAGGAGAGAACACCGAACTTGCCAAAAGAGCCACAGGGTCGCCCGGCGATAGATGCTCCCAGCGCCTCCGTAGCCTCATCGATAAGCGCCACGCCGTAGTAGTCGCAAAGCTCGCTAAGGCGCGGCAGGTTGGCAGCTTGTCCGTACAGGGAGACCGCCAACAACGCTTTGGCTTGCTTACCGCTCTTTTTCCCCTCCGCCAAGGCTTGCTCCACTAAGTCCGGGTCGATATTCCAGCTGGTATATTCGGAATCGATAAAAACGGGGAGACCTTGTTCATAAATAATAGGGTTGCAAGTAGCCGCAAAGGTAAAAGAGGAGGAGAGTACTTTGTCTCCCGGCTCAAGACCACAGGAGCGCAAAGCCAGGTGGATAGCTGCCGTCCCGGAAGAGAGGGCTGCTCCTCCCCGGCGGTGGGTTAAAACCGCTAACTCCTCTTCGAAGCGGTCAACGAAAGCACCCAAAGGGGCGATCCAGTTGGAGGCAAAGGCCTGGGCAACGTATTCTTGCTCGTAACCTTCAGGGGAGATATGGGGTGGTGAAAGATATATACGGGGCATAAAATACCGCCTCCCAGCAAGATGCTTAAATTAGTCGTTGCCTTTAAACTCCGCCATGGCCACTGTGCCTTCCCGGCGGATAACCCGTTCCACCGTCAAGATGAGAATCCATATATCTAAAAAAATATTCCAGTTCTCTATATACCATATATCATGGGCAAAACGTTCATCCCAAGTGGTGGCATTGCGACCGTTTACCTGAGCCCAGCCGGTGAGCCCCGGCCGCATCTCGTGGCGACGATTTTGCATTTTGTTGTAAAGGGGTAAGTAGTGCAGCATCAAGGGACGCGGTCCCACTAAGCTCATCTCGCCACGCATAATGTTCACCAGTTCCGGAAGCTCGTCGAGGCTACTGCGGCGTAAAAACGAACCTAAAGGGGTAAGACGCTCCTCGTCCGGTAGAGCTTGGCCTTGCTTATCGTAAGCCTCCCGCATGGTGCGAAACTTATAAAGGCGAAACGGTTTGCCCTTTAAGCCTGGTCGCCACTGGGCAAAAAGTACCGGACTACCCATTTCCCGTCTAACGCGCCAAGCGATATATAACATCAAAGGGGCAAGCACCAGCAAAGCGCCTAAGGAGACGACAAAATCTAGGGCGCGTTTCACCTTAAGACTCTTAAAGGACGAAAGTTTAGGCAACAAGTCGACAACCTCACTTACAGCAGTTTAGATAGAAACCCATGAACTGCGTTCACCCATGGCATGATAGAAACAGGCTTCTACTCCACATCAACGGGCAGATTGCCATCTGCCCCTACGAAAATCCATCGCCAATATGGT
>WREE01000043.1 GCA_009779515.1 Symbiobacteriaceae bacterium | reverse complement strand
TGACTAGTAAAGAAGGGTTCATGAGTCTTATTACACCCCTGGCTTTACAATCACAAAAGCAAACCGGCATGTCTGCTGCTCTTCAGGTAGCCCAAGCCATCCTGGAGACAGGCTGGGGGCAGAGTTTGCCGGTGGACAGATACACCGGGCAGTTTTCCTATAATTTATTTGGCATCAAGGGCAGAGGTTCAGCGGGTAGCGTCATATCCAGCACATTAGAGGAATACTATGGTACCATGTACAGAATCGATGACTATTTCCGAGCGTATTCCAGTGTTCAGGAAAGCTGGGCTGACCACAAGAATTTGTTACTACTAGCAGACCGGTATCAGCCCTTTCGTGATGTCATGTTTAATAGCACCAGCGGCGCCTACGCTCTTAGGCGCTGCGGTTATGCTACTGCTAGTAATTATCCGGACGCTTTGATAGCCATAATCGAAGAATATGATCTCGACTTTTTAGATTGGCAGCCGATCTAAAAGGAAGCTAACGCCGGAAGGGGAGTGCCTGGTCAACATCCTTGATCGGTAATATTTTCAATCTACGCGACCCCTTCCCACGACTGCCCAGGTATCCTGCAGGACTCCATCTTTGATGATCTGCAACCCATCGTGTAAGTTGATGGTAGTGCAGCCGTGTCTGGGATACAGCTCTACCAGATCCCCCACTTGAAGCCTGACCTCGCCACCATCCTTGGCTGTGATTTTGCCATACTCATCGCCGGCAGAGCGGTACTCCAACTGGGGAAAATCTTTCAAAACCGAAGGACCTCGATCCACGGCGAGAGCTTTGCACCCGGCATCAATTATGACCCACTGGGGAGAAGTCTTGGAAATAACTGTTGCCAGGAGGGTTAGTGCCGGACGGAATACATCCCCTGCAATAGCACTGTATTCAGCATCCATGGTGGCATAGGATCCCGCTTGCAGCTCGGTGTAACCTCCCCTAGCCGTAAAAGCGTGGGTTCCCGTGGAGCCTCCCGTAAGAACAGGAACAGGAATGCCTGCTTCCTCCAACATGGTTTTGGCAGCAAGGCCAATGTTGTCGGCGATATGGCTTGCTTCCTTACGCAGGACAGCATCTGCCATCAGTGAAGTATGCCCTGCGTAACCTTGTAAGCCGCCAAAAACCAGCCAGCGATGCTCCTGCACAAACCTGGCTAAATTTAAGAAATCATCGCTCTGGGGAAGAACGCCACAGCGACCGGTGCCTACATTGATTTCGATAAAGACCGTTAAGGGGACTTGCCTCTCTTGCGCCGCTTGCCCCAGAGCTTGCGCATTGCCGAAGCTATCACATACCACGGCGATTTTTCCTCGGGTGGCTAAGTTTAACAGACGTTGCGTCTTAGCTTGACCTACCACCATGCGGGTTATCAGGATGTCGGTAATACCGTGTTCGGACATGGCTTCCGCTTCACCCAAAGTCGCCGTGCAAATTCCTGTGGCTCCAGCCGTAAGCTGCAGCTTAGCAATCTGCGGACATTTATGGGTCTTGGTATGGGGACGAATGGCAATTCCGCTTTGCGTCCCTAAACTTGCCATAGTGGCAATGTTTTGTTGCAGCAAATCTCTGTCTAGCAAAAGGCAAGGGGTATTAAGCTCTTGCAGGGGGGTGCCGTTAGGCATTGGTAGCATGGTCATCACCCTTCACGAAATAATTATAGATGATTAATTAACAACTAGGGCTTCCCAGATGCGGCTTTTGCGACTGTGGGGAGCTTGGCTACAAGGTGTCTATCTCCCAGTTCAACAGCTTAGATTGGCGCCCTCCACCATGTAAGACGTGCAACAGTTGGCAAGTATCGCGAATCATACAGCCGTTTAGTTCAAAATCCGTTAACAGCTTGAACATAAGGCAATGCAGTTCCTTTTCTTCAGCTACATCCAGTTTTGAAGGCACCAGAGGATGGTTTACGACCTGCTGCACTGCCGGTACCTGAGGGGTTATATAGGACATGATAAAATCGTCGAAGATATTATCATAGCCGGGGTAGCAACCAAAGTCGTAAACCCGTATACTGCCATGGGAGGGTTCCTTACTGATAGCCATATAAGCGATAGGGTTATTTTCACTGTTTAACGCAATTTTATAGCTTGCTCTCCTGTGGGCAGGTGGCCACAGCTCCCAGTATTCCTTGCTACGCACAACTACCGCATTCCCCCGTGAGGTAAAATAGCTGTACATCGTCATCAAGTGGGGGACATCATCTGGAAAGACAGCATCACGGACTGCTACTGCTGCAGCTCCTGCCGTTCTGCTCAGGTTAGCGATACGACTAATATTCAGAAGCTTTTGGTAACCAAAGCGACTATAAAATGAGGTCATAGCCGGCGCGCAATAGAGGTAGGCTACAGGCATACCCTGGGCAATAATGTAGTCGTGACCGATGTCAAAAAGCCTGCTGGCGAGGCGCCTGCCGCGAAATGCCTCTTTGGTGCCCACCGAACCGATCCCTCCCATGGGTATCTGGCAGCCTTCCAGCATGAGGCTGCGCTGAAAAACTCTTTGGGTGCTGAGTATTTCCTCGTTGTCTCCAACTGTTACCAAAATGCCTTCAATTTTTCCCTCGGGATCATGATACCATTGGTTGGCAAAGAACTCTCGGCTGGAGCCGACAAAGGCTTCCTGAACCAAGAAGTCGAGCCATTTATCCAACTCATGGTCGGACAAAGCACGGAAGGTATACATGCGGCACCTCCTCTCAAACGTAAACTTCGGGTTTCCCCTAGGGTGTAGTTCTATTTCATCGAGGAAGAACCTTCTTCTCCCCTTGCTCCGTTTCGGGATTTTCCTTTCCGCCTTCGGCTATAGTTATAATAAAACGAGTTCTCCAGTTCCTTGACGAACCAGAGAACTCCAAAGCAGCAACGGGAAAAGCCACCGGCAGCACCTAAGCTACCGGCGAAGCTGATGGGCAAATAAAATTTACTTACGGTGTAAGACCTTGCCGTCGATCATGGTGAGGACACAGCTTACCAGGTTGTCGAAGGGAAAGCCGTTAAAGATGGCAATATCAGCATCCTTACCAACTTCTATCGAGCCCACGCGATCTGCCACACCGATATGCTCAGCCGAGGTAAGCGTTACAGCGCGAAAAGCGGTAGTGATATCGAGCCCTTCACGGATAGCCAAACCAACGTGGTAGGGCAACCATTTGGTATCGGCGCCAGCGTCTGCCTGGAGGGAGATGCTCACGCCAGCTTTGGCCATTAAACCTGGGTTCGCCAAGGTAACATTCCACAACTCGTGTTTGCCGCGCCCCATGAGCAGCGGTCCCACTGTGGCGCGAACCTTTTTCTCAGCAAGGATGTCGGCTATGAGATAACCTTCGGTGCAGTGTTCAATAATATAGTCCAAGTTGAATTCTTCGCTAATGTAAATCGCCGTAAGTATATCGTCGGCGCGATGGGCATGGATGCGGCAGGTGTACTCCCGTTTCAGCACCTTGACCATGGCCTCCAGCTTAAGATCGCGGTCGGGCAGCGGTTTGCCTTCTTTCTCGGCTAACTCAATTTTGTGCATGTAGTTGCTGGCGGCAACCAACGCCTCTCGCAGAGCGGCAGCATTACCCATGCGAGTAGCCGGAAACTGCTTCTTACCCTCGCCATACACACGTTTGGGGTTCTCGCCAAGGGCCATTTTCATGGCTTCGGTTCCAGGAATAATCATTTCATTGGCTGTCCGCCCCCGTAGCTTCATGACAAAACCGGTACCACCGATGATATTGGCCGATCCAGGCCCGGTATAAACAGTAGTAATACCTGCGGCAACAATCGCCGGGATACCTGGGTCGTTGGGGTTTAAAGCATCTCGGCCCCGCAACTGAGCAGTATTCCAGCTTGTTGCTTCATTGCCGTCGCTTGTTGCCCATAACGAAGGCTCACCAATAAAAGAAATATGGCTGTGGGAATCGATAATGCCAGGCATGACGCTATGGCCAGAAGCATCGATTACCTCCATATCTGCGGTGACAGCAATATCTGCCGCAACTTCCTTAATTTTACCGTTTTCGACTAAGATATCTCCTTTTTCCATAACACCATGGGAGATAGTATACACCTTGCCACCCTTAATAAGAATAGCCATAGCCAACTCTCCTTCGTTTTAATATTGTTTGGTAATCTAGCCAAACTCCTTGTCCTTTCTAATTCGATGGACAACTAAAAATGACCTCCCCGTGGGGTAAGCACCAGCGACAGGGGTGTGTAAAATGTTCCCGCATCCGGTGAGTATGAATGAGGAGGGTGCGAAATGATACCACTTGAAACTAAACGCCTAATACTGCGACCTTTCGCTATATCTGATGCCGAATCTATGTTTCGCAACTGGGCAAGCGACCCAGATGTCCTTCGTTTTATGCCTTATGACCTTTGTGCAACCATCGAAGATACCCACAAGCGGATAACAGCATGGATGCCTTATTATAAAGAAACTGCGCCCAACTCGGCGCTGTTGGCTATTGTTTTAAAGGACCATAACGAAGTTATAGGAACGATTGATTACGCAGAAACCGATAAAGAGGCACGTTCGGTCGAAGTGGGCTATCAAATCGGAAAAATGTGGTGGGGCTGCGGATATGCCACCGAAGCTCTCCAAGCCGTGATAGAGCATTGCTTCGCAACCGTAAAACTCAACCGTATTTGGGCTTCTTATGACCCCCGGAATCCTGCGTCGGGCAAAGTCTTGCAAAAAGCAGGCATGCTTTATGAAGGTACGCTTCGTCAATGCAAAGTTAGTCGTGGTGAATTAGTGGATAGGGTGCGCTATGCTATTCTGGCGGAAGATTGGGCTAGGGCGAAAGAAATTGCTTATAACCAATCATATCCCCAATGAAGCGTCAAGGCGTGTCTGCGAAAAGTTAGGGCTACCCCTTAAGCCTAGGGCGCGCTTACCGGAATGGCATGATTTATATAAGGACGGATAAAAATTTGTCCATGTTTTCGAGTGGGATATACACTAAAAAAAACCTTAATTTGCCAAAGGATTTTCGACATGAACAGAGAAATGAACAGCCAATCCGATGAAGCCACACTATACCACAACCAGGTCGGAGGTCAAGGGTATGCTGTGGCTTTAATTGTCAAAAGACAGGCTTAAATACGCCTCGTTAAGATCGTCTGCCTTGTTGCATCCTCCTAAAATGAATGCCCAGGTAACACATTTTTATTTGTGTTACATAACCGCTGAAATGCCCATCAGAAGCCACATCAACAACGATTAAGGGCAGGTGGTAATCTAGCACCTAGGAAGGTGCCTATGCTCAAACTGGCGCGAAGAGCCGAAAAATAGCCCAAGTAACACACATAAAATGCAGTTGCATGTTTTTAAAAAAGGTAGACCAAGCTAAGAGGACGCGGTACCAACGCTGGTGAGGAACTTGGGGCACGAGGGACGGATGTCTCTCTGAACCAGGAAAATTATAAGGGGGATTATTAATGCGCAAAATGACCATTCCCGACATCCTCTCTTTTGAGTGGATTATGGATCCCGCACTTTCACCCGATGGTAAACAAATTGCTTTTACCAAAACTGTCATTGATAAAGATGACATGAACTACCGCTCCCAGCTCTACCTTATGCCCAGCTGTGGCAGTGCTGCCCCACGGGTGATTGGCGCTGACAAGCAACGTAACACCAACCCTCGCTGGTCACCCTGCGGCAAGTTCCTGGCTTTTCTCTCCAACCGCTCAGGTAGTAACCAGATCTGGATGCTTCCCTTTGCTGCAGGCGGCGAGGCTGTTCAGCTAACTACCATGCGGTACGGGGCAGGTAACTTGGTGTGGTCGCCGGACGGTACGAAAATCGCTTTTGTATCCGGTATGCACCCCAACGATACCTTAGAGAAAATGTTTACACCGCTTTCTTCTAAGGAACGTGAAGACGAAGCCAAATATAAAAGGGAGCATGGTCTGGTAGTCGATGCTCTGCGTTACCGCTCTGATGGACAAGGTTACCTGGATGGTCGCAACGCCCATATTTGGGTTTTAGATGTGGCAACCCAAAAGGTAACCCAAGTCACTTCCGGATCTTATTCCCACCAGAGCTTTACCTGGTCACCTTGTGGAGAGTATCTGGCTGTGGCAGCCAACCGCCAAGAAGACCGGGAAGCCACTCCTATGGGATCGGATCTATGGCTTTTCCCTATTACAGGTGGGGAACCAAAGCAACTAACCAATACCCCCGGTCCCTGCTCCAACCCTGCCTGGTCGCCAGACGGCAAATATATAGCCTTTATGGGACACCAAAGAGAACACCGCGGAGGAACCATATCTCGTCTGTGGGTTGTAGACGCCGCAGGGGGCGAACCACGTTGCCTCACCGCCAACTTCGACCAGGGGTTTGGTGAAGTAGTTCACACCGACATGACGCGCACCGCCGGTTCCAGCAGCTCTCTCTTCTGGCTCCCAGGTAGCGACAAGGTTATTTCCTTCTCTGCTCATCACGGTAGCACTCACCTCTATGCGGTGGGTCTGGACGGACAGGTAGCGCAGCTTACTCAGGGAGACCGCTTTGTCTATGGTTGGTCCTTAAGCAGCGATGCCAAGCACATGGTTATTGGCTGGAGCGATTCTCTTGTTCCCAACGAATTTTCTATGCTCAACCTGGAAACAGGTGAGGAAACACAGCTTACCACGAACAACGCCTGGCTTAAGGAAGTAAGTTTGTCACCTGCGGTAGAGTTCTGGTGTAAAGGAGACGAAGATTGGGATCTGCAGGGTTGGCTGGTTAAACCTGTCGATTGGGAAGAGGGCAAGAAGTATCCTCTAATCTTAACCATTCATGGCGGTCCTGCCAATATGTATGGGGTGGCTTTCCAGCATACTTTCCAAGTGATGGCCTCGGCCGGTTATTATGTTCTGTATCTAAATCCACGGGGTGGTCAGGGATACGGACAAGACTTCCAGCTGGGAGTTATCACCAAGTATGGAGAGGGAGACTACCGTGACTTAATGAAGGCTGTAGACTATACCTTAGCCCAACATCCCGATATCGATCCTTTGAAAATGGGGGTAACCGGCGGCTCTTACGGAGGGTTTATGACTAACTGGATTATTGGTCAAACCGATCGCTTTGCGGCAGCTGTAACCGACCGCTCCATTTCCAACTGGGTCTCCTTCTTCGGCTGTTCAGATATTGGCTTCACCTTCTGTGAGAGCCAGCATGGTGACGATCCCCTGACTAATTTCGAAGAAATGGTGCGTATTTCTCCGCTAACTTACGCTAAGAATATGGTAACCCCACTGTTACTCGTGTTTTGTGAGCAAGATTACCGTTGTCCCGCCGAACAGTCGGAACAGCTTTTTGTTGCTCTTAAAAAACTTGGCAAAGATACTAAAATGGCTCGTTATCCTAATTCCAGCCATAACTTAGCGGTCGCAGGTTTCCCGCCGCTACGTATGGATCGTCTGGAGCAAATGATGAACTGGTTTAATACTAAAATGGGCGTATAACGAAAGTTTCGCCGTTTTTATCATTATGCTTAAAAGCCACAAGGGGCATTAATAAACACAGGCGACCGGGTTTCTTCTTCAGGTTCAGTAGATACCAAATTGACCAAGGGGGAAAACAATGGGCATTATTGTCAAGAAGTTTGGAGGCACCTCAGTCTCAGCACCTGAAGTAAGAGAGCAGGTTTATGCCAAAATAGAATCCGAGCTTGCAACCGGCAACCAGGTGGTTGCGGTTATCTCAGCCATGGGACGCCGCGGCGCGCCTTATGCTACAGATACCATTCTGGACATGATTCTGGCCGAGAATCCCGATGCCAGGCAGAGAGAACTGGATTTTGCCGCCGTCTGCGGCGAGTTTCTGGCAGGGTGCGTCGTCTCAGCCAGTTTGCAAAAGCGAGGTCATAAAGCGGTTTATCTCTCGGGCTTGCAAGCTGGGATTATCTGCAACGGCGTCTACGGAGACGCACGTATCATGGAAATACGGACTGATCACCTCCTGGGGCTGTTGCAAGAGGGTTACCTGCCTATCGTTGCAGGGGGTCAAGGCGGAACGGATGCCGGGGAAATCTGCACCTTGGGGCGTGGCAGTAGCGACACTTCGGGTGTAGCCTTAGGGGTAGCGCTGCAGGCAGAGCGCACCGAGATATTTACCGATGTTGATGGTATTATGACCGGCGACCCGCGCATCATTAATAATGCTCGCATTATTCGTCAACTGAGTTATGAAAACTGTATCGAAATGGCTTATCAAGGTGCCAAGGTGATGCATCCCCGCGCTGTGGAAACAGCGGCTTTACTGCCTACTATGGAACTATATGTGCGTTCGACTACCAGCAACGACCCCGGCACCCTAGTTTGTTCTCGTGGGGAACAAACAGGGCTTGCCGGGGTTGCTCTTCAGGAGAACCAACACTTGGTGCAGGGGAGTCTCTCCAAAGATTTACAGGAAAGAATGGCTGTAGAAGAGATTATTCCCCTCCCCCTTAAGACCAAGGAGCCGCTGTTGGCGGTGGCAGCCAAAGAGTATAAGCGCTTTATCGCTCTGGCGCAACAGAGCGGCGTGAACTACCCTCTGATCAACAACGCCGCCAAAATTAGCCTGGTGGGAACCGGCATATCCCAGATCCCTGACTTGGAAGAAAGATGCCGGAAAGCGCTACAACAGGCAGGTATACCTATTCTTTACAGCCATACCACCGCTATATCCCATAGTGTCTGGGTTGTAGCCCAGGCGGTGGAAGGTGCTAACTTGCTTCACGACCTGCTACTACCTTAAGGGAAGGGGAAAACTTTGCGGGCACAAAGTAACAAGGGCTACTAATAAGTAAAAGGAGGAAAACTATGCTGCTAGCGATTAAGGTGAAGCTGCTCATCGACGGGACTGGATCCCCCGCCTTGGAGCATGCCATTGCTCTGGTGGAAAATAACAAAATTAAAGCTGTAGGCAGGCAGGCGGATATAGCAATACCCGAGGGATATACCGTGGTGGACGCTTCCGACAAGACGCTTATCCCCGGTCTCATCGACAGCCATGTCCATATCCAGTCCAGTGGCGATCCCCGGGAGCGCCAGGATAGGTTCTCTTCTCCGGGCAGGGTTGCTCTCAATGCTCTACGCAATGTCAACCGTGACCTGCAGGCAGGCTTTACGACCCTGCGCAACTGCGGCACCGAGTTTTATGTGGATATTGATGTACGCGATGCTATCTACCGGGGCGACTTTATGGGTCCGCGTATTTGGGCTTCTGGCGTAGGTCTAACCGCAACCCGGGGTCATATGGACCGGGGCAAAAGTATCCCTAATTATGTCAAGCTGGATGTCCCCGAAGTTCTTTGTGACACCCCTGACCAAGCCCGGCAATCGGTGATGAAAAATTTGAACATGAATGTTGACCATATCAAAATGAACATCACCATCTCGGAGAATGTGCGTAGGTACCGTCGGGAGTGCGCCCCGGAAATGACCAAAGAAGTTATGCAGTCTGCTATTGAATGGTCTCACTATCACGGTCGTAAAGTTACCGCTCACAGTCATGGTGGCATTGGGGTAACTTGGGCGCTGGAAGCCGGTATTGACTGTTTAGAACATGCCTACTTCCTGGACGACAGTCACTTTGAGCTGATGCTTAAAAACAACACCTCCATGTGTCCCACCATGAGCTGTATCGCCAAAGGTTTGGAACATATTACCCCGGCGGAGCGCGGACCGGACTTGCAAGGTTGGTATGAGCTGGTGGATGAGAAACTTTGGACTACGGTAGCCAACGCTAGAAAAGCCGGCATCCGGGTCATTGCCGGTACCGACTCGGCCATGCCCCACACCAGGCATGGTAATAACGCCACGGAGATGGCTTACTTGGTAGAGCGCAGCGGCTTCAGCCCCATGGAAGCTATCCGTGCTGCTACAGGTGCCGCAGCCGATGCCTTTGAGATGCCGGGGGTCGGCTATTTGCAGGCAGGCAAGTTCGCTGATCTCGTTATTGTCGACGGTAATCCTCTGGAGGATATCAAGATTCTCCTCGACCAGAGCAAGATCCTCGTCGTCATGGTTGACGGCAAGATAGCCAAGGACAAGATCGGTATCGCCTAGCCATGTGGACAGCGCCGCTATTTCCTTCCCCTAGCCCCAGCCAGGGGCAGCTGTAGCCGGAAAGCCGGCGCGTCTGAGAGTTTTGATGGGATAACTCAAAGTGGAAGAAAAACAGAGTGGAAGAAAAACAGAGTGGAAGAAAAACAGATAGAAAGGATGTTGGTTTTATGTCCGAGCTGTCAGGGCTCAAACAGACCTGGGATTTGGATATCTTCTTTCCTGGTGGTCCAGAATCTCCCGAATACTCAGCCTATGTAGAACAGATGTCGCAAGATTTGCAAAAGTTTCTGGAGGAAGTGAAGCACCCGATCAGCGGCGTGGAAGCATGGATTAAGCGCCTTGATACCATGCAAAAACTTTCCCGTCGCAACTCCCACGCCCGAGCTTTCATCAGCTGTCATGGCTCGGCGGATACAGCCAATCAAGCCGTGCGCCGCCTGGAAGGGCGTAATCGTCAGATGAGCGCTGTGTTCAGCACTATCAATACCTTGGTCAACGACCAGATGCTAGCTCTGTCCGATGCCGACTGGGAGGAACTGATGCAGGCGCCTGAGATGGCGGAGATGGCATGGGGTTTAAACGACCGGCGGAATCGCTCCAAGGAGATGCTGCCAGCTGATCAGGAAGCCTTAATCAATCTTCTCGCGGTTAACGGTTTCCACGGCTGGAACGCCCTTTTCAACTTGGTCACCGGTTCCATTAGCATCGAAGTTGAAGAAGATGGTGGTCAAAAGAGCATCTCGGTAGCTCAGCTGCAACAAAGGCTGTCACATCCGGACGCTAAGAGACGCGCTTACTACATGGATGTTTGGGACAAGGTTTGGGATGATAACTCAGAAGTTATTGCCCACGAGTTGAATCAGATGTCCGGATTCCGCCTCAGCCTCTATAAGGCCAGAGGTTGGGACGATTTCCTCTTCGAGACTTTGCGCAACAACCGTATTCAAAAAGCCACCCTGGAAAGTCTTCTCGAAGCCATCGCTCAGAAGCGGCATCGTCTGGTGGCGTTTCTGCAGCGCAAGAAGGAGCTTCTGGGACTTGAAGTCTTTGGCTGGCAGGATGTGGATGCCTCAGTCAGTGGGGAAAAGGTGATGCTCAGTTATGACGAGGCAGCGAACTTCATCGTCAACAACTTCGGCAGCCTCTCTCCCATGATGGCGGAGCTGGCTACCACCGCCTTTAAAGATCGCTGGATCGAATCCGAAGACCGCCCCGGCAAGAGAAACGCGGCTTTTTGCAGCGGTTTCCCGGAGCTGCAGCAATCACGTATTTTCGTCAACTTCTCTGGAACTATGAGCAGCGTGGTCACTTTAGCCCATGAGATCGGTCACGCCTACAACTCCTGGGTGATGCGCGATGTCTCATCTCTGGCTAGAGGTCACGCTTCGACCCTGTCTGAGACCGCCTCCCTCTTCGCCGAAGTCTTGGTTAGCGAAGCGGCGATTAAGGCAGCGAAAACACCTGAGGAGCGTATCAGCCTTATCGAAGAGAAGCTGGATCGTTGTGTATTTATGTTAGTTAACCAGGTCGCCCGCTTCCTCTTCGAGCGTTCCTTCTATGAGGAGCGCACCAAGGGCGAGGTTTCCCCAACACGTCTTAACGAGCTGATGCTTGCTGCCCAAAAAGAGGCACATGGCGATGCTCTGGATCGCTGGCATCCCACCTTCTGGGCTTCGAAGCAGCACTTCCATGGCACAGGGAACCCCTTCTACAACTATCCTTATACCTTCGGTCTGCTTTTCGCCAGTGGTATTTACGCTCATGCTATCAAATCGAAGGATACCTTCGAAGCGGCTTATAATGCCTTGCTCAAAGATGCCGGGCAATGCACGGCGGAGGAACTGGCGATGCGTCATATTGGCGCCGACCTAACCAAACCCGACTTCTGGTTGGAAGCTCTCGATCTGGCGATGTCCGGTTTGGACGATTGGTTGGAAATGACCAAGAAATAAAGTCGTGTCTTCGGTAATTCACTTCAAGTAAAGGAGTTGGATTCACTATATGGTAGCTTTACAAGAAACCATGAAAAATATGCTGAGTGGCTGGCTGCAAACCGACACCAGTACGAGAATGGGGCTTGTTACCTTTCTCTTTGTAATCTATTACGCAGCATGTAATGCTTATTGGATCAATAAGTCTCGCTCCGGGGATGAATTGCGTAAACTAAGACGTATCGCTGGTTTGGACGCTATCGACGAAGCCATCGGACGTTGCACGGAGATGGGCAGACCTTTGCTCTACAATACAGGTATGGAGGCTATGACCCCGAGAACCTTTGCTTCCTTAGCTATTCTCGGTTATGTAGCCGCAGCGACGGTACGTTACGATACCCGTATTATCACCGTCATGCGACCACCCCAAGTTATACCTCTGGTGGAGAGCGTGGTAAGCCAGGCTTATATGGAAGCAGGTAACCCCCAGGGTTTCCGCCGCGAAGATGTGCGTTTTCTAACCACCGATCAGTTTGGCTATGCTACCGGAACTTTAGGCATCATCATCCGTGAACAGGTAGCGGCGCATCTGATGTTCGGCAATTATATGGCGGAGGCGCTAATCTTCTGCTCGGCAGGTTATCGTTCCGACGCTATATCTATCGCTGGTACCGATAACCCCACCCAGACTTCCTACTTCCTTGCCGGTTGCGACTATACTCTTCTGGGGGAAGAGTTGTTTGCCGCCTCGGCTTACTTGTCCCAGGATAGAATCCGTATTTCCACCATCACCGCACAAGATATGGGTAAGCTCTTGCTGGTGGCTATGATCGCCCTGGGTATGATCTTCACTACCTTTGGCAGCACGATCATCCAAGACCTTATGAGCTTATATTAGGGGGATGAGAGTATGAGACGTACGTTACCGGTTGCTATTACCGTTGTTGTAGGTTGTATAATTATTTTCAACT
>WREE01000042.1 GCA_009779515.1 Symbiobacteriaceae bacterium | reverse complement strand
TCCTTCTTAAATGTTGGTACTCCCCAAAGCTACAGCATAAGCTATGGCAAAGGCGGATTCATGACTCAGAGAAAGGAGAATTTGGCTTACTCCTAGCTGGTTGCCCCGGATAGCAGCTCCTCCCAAGAGTTGGACTAAGGGATTACCCCACTCGTTGTGATACACTACAATATCGGGAAAAGAAAAGCCGCGCATACCACTTCCCAAAGCTTTACTCACTGCCTCCTTAGCCGCCCAGCGTCCTGCCAGATGGAGAGGATCGTATCCTTGACGCTCCTGCATTTCGCTAATCTCCTGAGGGGCGAGGATGCGCTGGGCTAAGCGCGGGCGCAACTGCCAAGCGCGAGCCATCCGCTCGACAGATATAATATCTACCCCAATGCCGATTATATTGCTCATACTTTACCCACCCTAAGAGCAAGGAATAGAGGGAACTCTCGGCGGGCTTGGGCTAACGCCTTGTGCTTGGGACCAGCTTCGTCTTTTTTATGACTGCACCACTCCTCCAGATGATCCAGCCACAAACCGGCATTACCTAGAGTGTTCAAATAGGCTTGCAAGGGGCGATGAAAGTGGGCAGTCATGGGGGAATTTATCCCTTGGGCTTCCTGACCAGGATGCAGAGCAATAGCTACCTCCTGGCTCTGCAGGTATTGCCACAACACCCGCTCCTGCCTTTCGTCCCCCTGATTCCACTGCCAATCGCTCCGCCCCGGTACGCGAAAGCAAGGATGGAGCATGACCACCAGCAATACTCCCCCCGGTTGGAGCAGCATATGCACCCCCCGCCACAAAGAGGAGAGGGGTGTTAGGTTCTGTACCGCCAAGACCAAGGTTGCCGCCGCAAAAGACTCCGCCCTCAGGCCGTAGCGAGGCGTGACGCCTCCTTCTTCCCTAAGCTGGGTAACATCCCCCTGAATATAGCTTATTTCTTCCCCCAAGGGGTAACCGCGAGCGGCTTTCAGCATGGCTGGGGAGAGATCTATGGCGGTAACCTTAGCGCCCCGCTCCGCCAAGTAGCGTGCCACTACTCCCTGACCACAGGCTAAATCCAGAACAGGTAAGTCCGTAAGGCTTTTCCAGCGGTGACGTAGCATGCGCTCTATTCCTGGCAGAATGACTTCCTGGTGGTACTCACTCCCCTCGGCACCCTGCAGGCGGTCGTACCAGAGGGTAACTTCCTCCCAGGAGGTGTTGGTTTCCCGGGCACTCCTTTTCGACATATACATTTCCTCCTTGGCTTTTTCACCCCGAGTCCAGTAAGTGTACACACATTCCAGCGGGACGATTACCATCGTCCCCTACGATTTGTATAATCGATCGTGTACACACATTTCAGCGGGACGATTACCATCGTCCCCTACGATTTGTACAATCGATCGTGTACACACATTTCAGCGGGACGATTACCATCGTCCCCTACGATTTGTACAATCGATCGTGTACACACATTCCAGCGGGACGATTACCATCGTCCCCTACGATGGATTGGCGATGGATTTTCGTAGGGGCAGATGGCAATCTGCCCGTTGATACTTGGCACTTTCTTTTTGGCATACGATGTGGTATGATTTTCTAAAGCTTTCCACTAAGGAGGGGTTGACATGGTTGATGACCGAACAGCTATTTATAAACAGCACCGCATTTCAGTACACGGGTTTGGACCTTTGCGGGAAATAGTCGACTTTGCCATCAGAGACTTAGTGTGTATCATTGGTGAACAGTCAGCAGGAAAAAGCACCTTAGCTAAACTTATTTACTACTGTCGTGATATTCGCAACGAATTTATCATCCTCCTGCAAAGCAGCACCCTTACCCAGTTGGAGAATGTGGAAGATGTTTTAGCGGAATTCAACCATCGCCTCCAAGCTCGTTTTGTCTCCCTCTACGGTGGGGTAGAGCGCTTTAAGGCTTTCACCGTGGTATACCACTACTCCCCTCTCCATAGCATGACCATGGCGAAAGAAGCGGAAAGCACATCTTTAAACTTCATCTTCAGCGAGAGTCTACAAAGTCGCATGGAAAACATTATTTTTGAGCAACTGGCGGATTTACAAAGCGGTGCCGCCACTCCCTCCATCCCTCTCTCGATCCCTGCCATCAGCGAACTGATCTCCTACCAACCGTTAGCTCGACGAGCAGCGCGGGAGCTTTTTTACGACGATTATCACTTAATTTATGTGCCGGCAGGGAGAGGGCTGATCTCCCGCCGCCTCTTTGTAGGCTATTTGTCGCACAGTGGTCACAGCCGCGCCAGCTACAGTGAACAGGAACCTGATGATGGGGTGGACTTTTTAACTCGCATTTATTTCGATTATGTGCGCACAGTACGTGACGCCTGGGAACGACTCCAGGAAGATATTTCCTATATGGACAGAGAAGAAAACTTCCACGCCTTCGAACTGCGTTCCCTGCTCAACTTTATCATCAAAGGAGAGTATAAAGTTACCCAGGGGGAGGAGTATATCACCATCCGAGATGGCTCCGATGTCCCCCTGGCGTTTACCTCCTCAGGACAACAGGAACTATTATGGATCTCCAATATCCTACAATATCTGACTTTTACCCACAGCAAATGCTTTATCATCATTGAGGAGCCGGAAGCCCACCTCTTCTCTAAGGGACAGAGTGATCTGGTCTCAGCCCTCGCCATGTTTATTAATATCACCGGTAGCCAGCTTTTTTTAACCACTCACAGTCCCTATATCATGATTTCCCTCTCAAACCTCCTCTTCGCCGGGACTTTAGACTCTGCTGAGACTAAGGAAGCAGTAGAGGCTATCATCCCTGGTATCCAACATCTGCAAGTCGAGCAAGCTGCCGGACTGCTCATCGGTAACGGCACCACCATCAATATTTTAGACCATAGCATTGCCTCTCTGGATGTAGCGAAGCTGGATTTTGTCTCGGAGTACTTAGCCGATATCTTCGAAGAACTTCTAGCGGCAGGAAGAGGGAGGTTTTCCCGTGAGTGAACAGATAACTCGTCTTACGAAAATTATCCCTGAAAATATCAGCGACGAGTTCATTATTCTGCAAGATGACGACCCGCAATGCCTGGCTACCTACCGGGGGTATAATGCCGACCAGCGCTGCTATACCGTCTTTCGAACGGATCAGGGAAGCGCGAATACCGAGAAGCGTTGTGACTTCCTCTTATTCGATTCTGGTCGTCACTTGGCATGGTATATCGAGCTTAAGGGAAAAAACCACTGGGATATTGCCTGTGAACAGTTGTTGACCACCCATATGAACTTCTCCCCGGAGCTAAACTTACCTATGGAAAATATCTATTTTCGTCTGGTTTCCTCCTCTTTACGCACCGGCACCAGAGCTTTCCGCAGTTACAACTCCTACCGCACTCTCATCCTTAATCTACCTCGTAACGCCAAGCACTTCGAGCTGATGTTCAGCAGCCGTTTAGGGCTCCACCGGGACTACGAAGAGCTGGCTTCCACCACCATTATTCCCCAGGATGAAGAGATTGGCTGAAGACAAAGTCTTCAGCCTCGCCTCAGAGTGCGCTCTTCGGCGAATTAAGGTGTGTTCAAGGGATTAAGCTTGCTTTTTGACGCGCAGGTCGACAAAAAGCGGATACTTTTATCCCTTCAAGATAATTTAGGCAGGAAACAAAAAACATGAAACCTATTTTTCTACAATTTGATATAATACTAAAAAATAGCACCCGTATCCCAGCTGAGGCTGGAGATAGGGGTGCTTTTTCTAGTGGTAAAGCTGCGCTTAGGAAACTAACCGGCGATATAGGCAGCTACTTCAGTCATAGTTATAGCATAGCTCTCCTCGATAATTTGCATAAGAGCAGCTACCTGGTCCATATGCCCATCTTTAACTGCATGATCTAAATCGGCTGCTTTGTTGGATAACCCAGCCAAACTTAAATTCGCTGCCACCCCCTTCAGAGTATGAGCTTCCATACGGATTTGGTCAGGTATACCGCTAGCTACGGCTGCTCGAAGGGCACTGATATTATCGGTAGTATGAAACTTGGTAAGCAAGCGAACATAGAGGCTGCGGTTGTTCATCATCCGGGCAATACCTTCGGCAAAATTGGTCTCTGCTGCCTCGGAATTAAAGCTATCTAGTATTTGCATATTTACCATCCTTTTAAGAGCAGATAGCACAAAATGTACTCCACCTACGTATTTCGGCTACGTGATCTCCAAATCCTTCTTAGGGGTGTATTGTTAGCGGAAGCGCAAAACTGTGTTTAGGTCCCAGGGAATCCCGAGCAACAACATGAAGGATGATGGACACACCCGCAGCGGAGTTGGCTTTAAGGGGAGTTACTATTCCTTTATTATCCACCACAGCATACTCCGGATCTCCGGCAGTGGCAATGTAAATATAAACATTGGCTTTAACATACATTTCTTTTTTCGTATCTCGTACCCAAGCAATTAGCTGGAAAGAGCCTTGATCCATATTCCAGGAGAGAGTTCCGCCTTTTTCCATAAACTGTGAGACAGCGCCTTTAACTCCTAGCGGCTTGACCTCAATGCGTATCGAATTGTCCCAATCGTCCAACTTAGGATTAGCCTTGGGCGATATGCTAACGGTTACCGTCGTGGTTCGTCTGCCTAAATAGTCGATGAAAGTAGCTCGGGCAGGTTCACCACTGGTAGTAGGATTTAAAGCTCGCAACTTACCGTCGTTACTCACTTGCAAAAAGCTGGGGGTTTCGCTCTGCCAAATACCGTTGTTTCTCGCGCCGCCATAGGTGTAAAAGACTCCCAAAGGAGCATTGAAAAAGCGCACCTGTAGAGGGATAGATTCCCCTACTTGCATAGCTAAATCCAAATTGTCCTGACCCTCTGTCCAACTTACCTCTTTAGCGCCTTTAGCTTTGTAGCCAACATCGGTGCGGGTGGCGACGGCTGGTCGCACCATAAAAGGCAAGGTGGCAATATAGGTAGTACTCTCTTTGCCGTCTTTAACCACGCCGCTTACCGAAATAATCCCGCTCCCTAAGGAGGATGATGTAAGCACAATTTTTCCGTTAGCTTTATCGTATTTAACCTTCACCGACTTGTCGGAGCTGGTGACCTTAAGTCCGGCAGCACCATTATTAATGGAGCTATGGAGTTCTAAACCGGGACCTCCCACTTCCGCCACCGGTATTTCGGCATAGGCAGCTTCCTTGGCAGTCCCCATATAGTTAAAGACCAAACTCAGCTGGTTGTTATTCATGGAGGTTGCCACTCCGTGGGATTTATCGAAAAACCCCGTACCCGGCACAAAGGAGAGAATTCCCGAAAAGTTATACACCGGATCGGCAGCTTTCACCGTCACTATCTGCAGCACACCCCAAACCAAAGAAAAAACTACCAGAACCGTACACAGCTTGCGCATCATGGAAACCCTCCTTTTTTAAATAACACTTATGTTGGCAGCGAAACTAGAGCTTATTAGCCAAAACGGTAATTCGGAGACTCCGAGGTGATAGTTACATCGTGGGGATGGCTCTCGATTAAACCGGCGCTGGTAATCCGAATAAATTGCGTGTTCTCCCGAAGCTCCTTAAGATTATGGCAGCCACAATAACCCATGCCGGAGCGCAACCCCCCTATCAGCTGAAACAGAGTATCGGCCACCGTCCCTTTGTAAGGCACCCGCCCCTCAATCCCTTCGGGGACCAGCTTCTTAGCTCCCTCCTGGGAGTAGCGAGAACCTGCTCCGTCTGCCATGGCGCCTAAAGAACCCATGCCGCGATACTGCTTATAGCTGCGTCCCTGATAAATAATGGTCTCCCCAGGGGACTCCTCGGTGCCAGCCAAGATACCACCCAGCATCACCGTTTCGGCGCCTGCCGCTAGAGCTTTAACAATATCGCCGGAATACTTAATACCGCCATCGGCGATAATGGGCACATTGTAGGGCCGGGCGGCGGCAGCGCAGTCGGCAATGGCTGTTATCTGGGGTACACCTACACCGGCAACAATACGGGTGGTACAAATAGAGCCGGGGCCTATGCCAACTTTCACAGCATCTGCACCGGCTTCGATTAGATCTATGGTTCCTTGGGCGGTTGCGACATTACCGGCTATAACTTGAAGGTTAGGATATTGCAGCTTCACCCGACGCACTAACTCTATGACCCCTTTACTATGCCCGTGAGCGCTGTCTAGCACCACACAGTCTACCCCTATGGCCATCAGCTTTTCAATGCGCTCCAAAGCCCCGGCATTGATAGGGATACCTGCTGCCACTAAAAGACGCCCTTCGACATCGCGAGCGCTATCCGGGTATTGGCGAGCTTTTTCAATATCTTTAATGGTAATAAGTCCCACTAAACGATTTTCTTCGTCAACAATAGGAAGTTTTTCCACTTTGTGTTGTTGCATGAGGCGCATGGCAACAGCTGGGGTGACCCCAGGGTTAGCGGTTACTAAGTTCTCTTTGGTCATAACTTCGAAAATGGGCACCTGATAGTGCTCCAAAAAGCGGATGTCGCGGTTAGTGATAATGCCCAGCAGATGCTGCTCTTTGTCCACGATGGGAACTCCGCTGATGCGGTAGTGACGCATGAGAGTATTGGCGGCTTCCACCGAGTCCTCGGGTTCCAGATAGAAAGGGTCGGAAACTATACCCAACTCGCTCTTCTTAACCAGCTCTGCCTGGTGGGCCTGTTCTTCGGCGGTAAGATTGGCGTGGATTACCCCTATACCACCTTCACGAGCCATGGAGATGGCCATGAGGCGCTCGGTTACCGTATCCATAGCGGCACTGACAATGGGGATATTGAGGGTGATTTTGCGGGTCAGCCGCCCCCTGACTTCAACTTCCCGGGGTAAGACTTCGGAGTAACCTGGCACTAAAAGAACATCGTCGAAGGTTAAGCCCTCACTCAACACTCTACCCTGCAGTGACATGCTCCCATCTCCTTTTCCCATTAAGAATTTAAAGAGAATGGTAACATAAAGTATGACCTTTGTAAAGTTCGGATTTAACCATTATTAGTAGAATTTTAAAGTATTTTGTCCAACCAACCATCCGCCATCACGGCAGCGATGGCACCATCGGCTACCGCCGTAACCACCTGCCGCAAAACTTTGGTGCGGATATCCCCGGCAGCATAGACACCGGGAAGGGAAGTCGCCATGGTCTGAGGGTCTGCCGTAATACGTCCCTGGCTGTCTAGCTCCACCTGACCATGTAAAATAGTGCTGTTCGGTTGGTAACCTTCGTAAATAAAGACCCCAGCTACAGCTAATTCCTCTCTTTCGCCGGTTTCGCTGTTGGTGACAATTAGCTCCTCTACTTGTGTCTTGCCCTTGATCTCCACTACCCGGCGCGAACCTTGAAAGCGGATTTTCGGTTCAGCTAGAGCGCGTTCTCTAAGGATAGGTGTTCCCCCCATACGGGGGCGCTGTTGCAGTATGATAATCTCTTTAGCATAGCGGGTGAGAAATAGGGCCTCATCCAAAGCGGTGTCACCGCTACCCACCACCGCCACATCCTTATCGCGAAAGAAGCGACCATCACAGGTAGCGCAGTAGGAGACCCCCTTGCCGGTAAACTCCTGCTCGCCGGGAACGCCCAGCAGGCGCGGCTGGCCTCCCATAGCCAATATGACAGCTCCCGCTTGCATAACTTCACCATCTCCTAAGGTCAGCAGCTTAGGGTTAGCCGCTAAATCGAGAGCTACCACTGCCCCATTCTGTATTTGGGCACCGCACCCTAGAGCTTGCTTTTCCAGCTCTTCACTGAACCCCGGACCGCTGATACTGGCGATGCCCGGATAGTTTTCCATAAGGTGGGTGGTAAATATAAGCCCCCCAGTCCAGGCCCGTTCCAGCACCAAAGTGGAGCGTTTAGCGCGAGTCGCATAGATAGCAGCACTTAACCCAGCGGGTCCGCCGCCGACAATGACAATATCGTAGTAACGTAGATTACCCATACTGCCTCTACCCGTGATGCTGGGAGCGGAAGTCGCTGATAGCCAGACGGAGAGCATCGGCAGCCAGGTTGGAACAGTGGAGTTTTATTTCCGGCAATCCCCCCAAAGCATCCGCCACTTGACGATTATCCACCAGCTCCGCCTCTTCCAGAGGCATACCTAAAACCATTTCCGTCAGCATGGAGGTGGTAGCCACGGCAGCTCCGCAGCCGTAAGTTTGAAACTTAATCTCTCCAATACAGTTGTTGGCAACTTTAATGTAGATCTTCATAATGTCACCGCAGGCAGCACTGCCAACTTCTCCTACCCCATGGGCGTCTTCAAGGATACCAACATTACGTGGATTCTGGAAGTGCTCCATTACCTTTTCGTTATACATAGTCTAGCTAACTCCTTTATATGGTTATTTACTCTTATAGGGGAGCTAATCGCTCCTGTTTTTATGCCCTGGCCAGATAGGGGAAAGGTAGCGCAGTCGCTGGATAATCGGCGGTAACACTTCCAGCAGATAGTCGATATCCCCCTCGGTGGTGTCTTTACCTAAGGTGAGACGCAAAGAGCCATGGGCAGTGGCATGGTCTAAACCAATTCCCAACAGCACATGGGACGGGTCTAAACTTCCGGAGGTGCAAGCCGAACCGCTGGAGGCAGCAATCCCCTTGAGATCCAAGGCCAGGAGAATAGATTCACCCTCTACCCAGAGAATGCTGACATTGACATTGTTGGGCAGCCTCTCCCTGGGGTGTCCGTTGAGGCGAGTATCAGGGATCGTTGCCAAGATACTGGCAATAAGCCTGTCCCGCAGGCTAATCTCTCGCTGGGCACGTCCCTCTCGCTCCCTTTCCGCCAGGGTGATAGCCGCTCCTAACCCCACTATGCCGGGTACATTTTCGGTTCCAGCGCGCAGACCTCGCTCCTGAGCCCCGCCATGTATTTGGGGTAGCACCCGCACTCCCTGACGTACATAGAGAGCGCCTACCCCTTTGGGACCATAAAATTTATGGGCTGCCAGGGAGAGCAGATCGCAGTTTAACTCCTCCACCTTTACCGGCAGGTGACCGGTGCTCTGCACGGCGTCAAGATGAAAGAAGACCCCTAGTTCACGGCAGATACGACCAATCTCTCCTGCCGGCTGCAAAGTGCCAATTTCGTTATTGCCATGGGCAATACTTACTAAAGAAGTTTCGGAGGTAATCGAGCGCCTTACCTCCTCCGGGTCGATTCTACCATACTCATCCACGGGCAAAGTAGTTACCCGGTAGCCTCTCTTGGCTAATTGTTCAAAACATTCACCCACGGCATGGTGTTCCAACCCGGTAGTGATAATATGTTTCCCTTTAGATCTGGCGTAGTTTTCGGCTACCCCGTAGACCGCTAAATTGTCGGCTTCCGTCCCCCCGGCAGTGAAAATTATTTCCCGGGGTTGGCAGCCTAAAACTGCAGCTACTTGCTGCCGTGCCAAGTCGATCCCCTCGCGAGCTTCACGCCCGTAGCTATGCACCGAAGAAGCATTACCGTAAGCGGTAGTGAAATAAGGTAGCATAGCCTCCAGCACTGCCGGGTCTAAAGGGGTGGTGGCTGCATGATCCATATATACTGCAGGCACTATCGATAACCTCCTTATACCAATTCCTCGCGCCGCTTCCCCAGTACTCCCACTACCTTCTGAGGGGGTTCCAGGGAGTTAGCTCTTTTTTAACGGGTAGGTAACTTGTAGCAGGGATCTCTGCTCTGGATCCTTTATATTTTCCCTTCAATCATATCCCGTAAGGTGATGCCTTGCAGCATTTGCTTCATGCCTTCCTGTAGAAAGAGCCAAACAGCTTGCACCATACAAGGGTGCCCGCGGATACATACTTCCGCCTCCTGACGCACGCAATCGCAAGGTGCTATCTCCCCTTCTAAGGCGGTGACCACTTCCTTCAAGGTTACCTCCTGAGGAGGGCGCGCCAGAAGATAGCCTCCGCTGGCTCCACGCACCGCGATCAACACTTCGGCTCTTTTTAAATCGCCAAAAAGCTGCTCTAAATAATGCTCCGAGATACCTTCCTGTTTAGCCATTTGGCGTAACGGTATGGGACCTTCGCCGTACCCTTTGGCTAAAATGGCCAATGCCCGTAAACCATACTCGCTACGGGTAGAGAATTTCATGGCATGCAACCTCCCGAGTATTGTTACCAATAACTTCGATACTACGCCCTAACCACCGAGGCGGAAGATAAAGTCTTCAGCTTCTCGCCTTAAGAGTACGCTCTTCGGTGAATTAAGATGAGTTTTTGGGAAAATTATTCCGACTATTTTAATCGGGATTATCGCCGGTAAAGAACCGGAGTCTCCTCCGGCTAATTCCGAGTAATTTAGTTGGGTTTTATAGGAGCATCATACCACCGGAGCGGTATACTTGTCAAGTAGAAAATATATGTTAGGATGAAAACTTTATTTCCCAGGGTGCCGCCGCTACAAGATTACATCTGCAGCAGCTCCTGAAATGTTTTAATAGCGTAGTGATCGGTCATACCGGAAAGGAAGTCGATAATAGCCTGGAGATAATCGCGCTCCTGGGAAAGGTCGTACAGGGTTATATGCCCGTAATTGGGGGTAAAATCCAGAGTCTGCTGCATGACGCTATACTTTTTAAGATAGCTACTAAAGTTACCATGCAGCTCCGGGTAGATGGGGCGCTCGTCTTCCAAGCGACGAATAGTTTCCATACCTGCGTAGTAGCGCTTGAGGTGAGAGAAGAGCTGCTCCAGCATGGTGGTAGCATAAGCTAAAAAGGGCATAAGGCGAGGATGATTATAAATATTTTTTAGGGAAAAGGAAGCTAACTCGTGGATAAACTTCAGCATATCCTTGCTGAAGCGTATGCCGCCTTCCGGGGTCGAGTTAAGCAATAAATCACGGATAAAGATATTAATGAGCAAAGTGTTGGGCAGGTTAGCTAAGTTGACCCCTACCAGCCAGCGCCCTAAAAGCCTGGCCAAGGTACGGCGCTCGTCTTCACTCAGGATACCTAAGGAGACGGCGTCTTCTAAATCGCGCCCTAAAAAAGCAATCTTATCGGCGACTTTCATGATACACCCCTCCCAAGTCCAGGGCGCATACTGATTAGGTCGCTCCATCACTGCCAAATCTACCCCCTGCTCTCTGGGTAGTAACGCTTCATCACTTACTTCGCCGCAGTGGCAAATAATACCGTCACGCACCCCATAAGTTAGGTTCAGGTTTTGCTCCACCCCCTGAGGATCCGGTAGAGTTTCGATGCTATCCACAAAGCGGAGACTGTTGCGCTCATGCCAGTAGTTTTCCTGGGTACCTAGCTCGCGAAACACAATACGGCGCAGAATGGCTTCCCCCTGGTGGCCAAAGGGGGCATGACCCAAGTCGTGTCCCAAAGCAATAGCCTGCGCCAGCTCGCTGTTTAGCCCCATACCCTGGGCTAAGGAGTAGCAAATGGATGCCACATGCTGCACATGCTCCATGCGGGTGCAGACATGGTCGCCGCTGGTGGCGTAGAAGACTTGCGTTTTATGCTTTAAACGACGATAAGCATTGCAGTGAAGTATACGGGTGTAGTCGCGAAAAAAAGGTGAGCGTAGATCATCTGAGCGGGTGTATAGCTCTCTTTTTCTGGCCACTGCCTGGTCATATTTGGGGTTACCAGGCACCATCGCCACTTGCTTAAATTGCTGCACTTTTTTTCCTCCTTTAGCTAACTCCTATACAGTACAAAATCCAGCATACTGCGAGCGAAACCTGCTCCTAACAGTATATCGCCCAGTTCGGAAGAGGGATTTTTCACCGTGATATTTCTTTTCTTCGGCCAGATACGTCCCTGCCGGTACCGTTCCACAAAGCACTGCACGGCTGCTAAAGGCCGGTCGTCGAGTATGCGCATGACAGCACCTTGGCGTTCGATGAGCAACACCGGCACTCCCCCTTTCAGGACAACGGCGGTGCCGGGGATAAGAGTGAAGGCGGCAGCAGTCACGTGGGGCAGCAACGAACCGTAAGCTTGAGCTGGATCGCAAGCCAGAAGGCAAATATACTCTTCACCGGGTGCAGCTAACTGTGCCATTAGCTGCGGCGCGGTAGCGTTTAAAATAAATTGCGCTCCTGAAAGACCACGAACAAAATAGCCCCGCCGCACTTCGCCAATGTACTCCCAGTGGCGTAGCGTGTCTAAAGCTCTACTCCAGGGGATCCCCTCCTGTTGCGCCGTCTCTCGGCAGAGAATGCCCCAGCGGTTGAGCCCCCTGCGCAAAAGCTCCTCCCAGGAGAGTTCAGGAAGTTGGGGCAAGGCTTCCCAGCGACCGCTTTCTAAAAGAGCCACGCGACTTTGCACCTTAGCTTTGCCCTCCTGCTCTTTAGCATCCAACAGGGTAAGAGGTAAGGTGCTATCGTTAGTGATATAGCCTTTGCTTAAAAGGGAGAGCAGCACTGCCGGCAGCTTTTCCCGGGGTACCACCGGTAAAAGAGCACTGGAAAACAAAGCGCCCCGTCGCTGGAGAAGCTCCAAAGCTGCTTCCTCCTCGGCAGCAAGGTTAGTATAAGGGGGGTAGCTTCTTGCCTCCTCCAGGGAGGGGATATCAAAACGCATACCCCCTTCGCCATTCAAGCGCCAGACAAACTGACCGCTTTGGATAAGGGTATCTAACATACGGCTTTGGTAGCGAGGTACGCGAGCCGGCAGGATAACCTCCCCCCAGCGTTGATAAGGGTACCAAAACCCTTGCCACTGCTGCAAAGCCTCTTGCAACTCCTCCTGGGGTGAGGAGTTGGCAACTACCTGTCGAGCCAGGTAATGGGCATAGCTCTCCCCCGGTGCGGTAACTACCGTAGCTCGCATACGGGTACGCCGAGCGCCGGAGGCTCGGTCGTAAAGGTCTTTATGAACATATAAATCGTCCCAAGGTACAATCACCCCTTGGGATAACAGATACTCCAGCATTTCTTGCACCCGCGAGAGGCTTAAGGCGTAACGCTCGGCAATAGCCAGATCCCCGGCGGCGCCGCGGTAGCGGAGAGAGCGTCGGATTATCCGTTGGAGGTTAGCGCCGTCCCCCTGGAACGCATCCTGGTAGAGTTCCAGCTCTTCGGCAGCCACCCATAACCCCGGTTCCAGATAGCAAGCCCTGCCTTCCTCTTCCAGCTCCTGGAG
>WREE01000041.1 GCA_009779515.1 Symbiobacteriaceae bacterium | reverse complement strand
TTCAGGGAGGCGGTGTTGTCAAAATCGGTTAACGCAACCAGTCTGAGCAAGCGCTGGGTGGAGACACGCCAGGAGGCATCATCTTCCCTGGTAATAATTACAGGGTCTTCAGTTGTAGTGGAAGCAGGGGTGGTAGATACAGGTTGGGGGTAAAAAGAGAGAGGATTGGGTAAAGGCAGCGTGCTGAGCTGAGCTGCCATAGCTTGTAACAAGGGGGTTAACCCTTCGCGGGTCATAGCCGAAATAGGGAAAACCTGATACCCCTGGGAATTAAGCCATCTCTGTAGCTCCGTCAAATAGATATTGCTCTGGGGTAAGTCGATTTTATTCAGGGCTACCAGCTGAGGTCGGGTAGCCAACTCCGGATTATAGAGAGCCAGCTCCTGGTTTAAGGTAAGAAAATCTTCCTGAGGGGTGCGACCATCGGTCGCGGCAGTATCGAGGAGATGAACCAAGAGGCGAGTTCGCTCGATATGACGTAAAAAGTCGAAACCTAAACCTATGCCACGACTAGCCCCTTCCACTAAACCAGGTATATCGGCAACCACAAAGCTGCTGTCATCTAAGGCGACTACCCCCAGTTGAGGCTCCAAAGTGGTAAAAGGGTATGATGCTATTTTGGGGGTAGCAGCGGAGATTACCGACAGCAAGGTAGATTTCCCGGCGTTGGGGAGACCCACTAAGCCTACATCAGCAATGAGACGGAGCTCTAAGCGAATAGCGCGCTCCACCCCGGGAACTCCCTTTTCGGCTAACTCCGGTGAGCGGTTGGTAGCAGTGGCAAAGCGAGCATTGCCACGTCCGCCACGTCCTCCGGGAGCTAAAATAGCTTGATCACCTTCGTTAACCAAATCGGCAACTAGTTCACCGGTAGTATCATCGAAAATGGCAGTACCTAAGGGGACAGGGATGTAGAGGTCGCTACCTTGCGCTCCCGAACGGTTCTTGTTGGTGCCTGGGCTACCTGGATCGCCGGTATAATGGCGCTTATAGCGAAAGTCTAGTAGGGTGTTGCGGTTGTGGTCAGCAACGGCGATGACGGAAGCGCCTCGCCCCCCGTCACCACCGGAAGGTCCTCCCTGAGGGACATACTTCTCGCGACGAAAAGCTACACAACCGTTGCCGCCAGCTCCCGATTTTACCGTAATCTGGGCACGATCAAGGAACATGGTTACCCTTAGCTGTTATCTACAGCAACAGGGATAATATTGATAAACTTTTTGCCACCCAAACGGGTGACAAACTCCACATAGCCGGTAGCGGTAGCAAAGAGAGTATCGTCCCTGCCAATGCCCACATTAACTCCCGGGTGAAATTTGGTACCCCGTTGCCGTACTAAAACATTGCCTGCCTTAACCAATTGACCGCCAAAACGCTTGACCCCAAGACGCTGGGACGCGCTGTCGCGGCCGTTACGAGAAGAACCCACTCCCTTTTTGTGGGCAAACAACTGCAAATTAAACAGAAGCATATATACGCACCTCCTTAGGCAAATGCATACTTTTTAAAACTTGTGTAAATATTCCCGTAGAGCCTGAGCAGGCTGAGGAGCCTGGAAGAGAGCTTTCCAGTTGGGAATATCGCTCACGGATAGAGTAACAAACTTAGGATAGGCAAAAGCAATATTCATAAGGGCGAGCATGGTATGGTTCAGGATTAGCTGCACTTCACCCAGATAAGAAGAGGGTTGCAGCCGTTCAAGGGGCGCAAGTTCCCAACTTAAGTTGGCTTCCTTAATATCGTAGGTGGCGAGAGGGGGATACAGGATTTCTAGGGAAAAAAGAGCTCCCTGGAGCAGAGCAGAAACGGAAGCACAGACAATATCTTCACCGGCGGGAGCATAGCCACTATGACCGGTGGCGGAAAAAGCGGTAATCTTGCCATCACTACTGCGGGTAAAATGGATGTGGGTCACTCTTGGATAGAAATAGTTACTTTGGTAAAGGGTTGGCGATGTCCGCTTCGCCGCCGGTAGTTAGACTTGGATTTGTACTTGAAGATATGGATCTTCTTGTGCTTGCCTTGCTCCTCGACAGTTCCGGTAACAGTTATTTCGTTGAGATAAGGATTACCCAGCATAATTTCACCTTGCCGGTTGTAAAGCAGGACATGGGGGAAGGTGACGGTATCTCCTTCGGCAGCATTTAGCTTTTCGACTTGGATAACTGAGCCGTCACTAACGCGAAACTGCTTGCCACCGGATTCGATGATGGCATACGTCATATTAGCACCTCCTTTGGCTGTGAATCATGTCTCGCCGTGTAAGGTAAATGATACAGACATTTTTTATGAACCTTACCACGGGCGGTATGCGCAAAGAAGGCGCAAACCTAACGAGTAGTATAGCAGGAGAAAGGGCAGTTGTCAATCGGACATTTTACCGCAAAATATAGCCTTGACTAAAGGGTTAATTACGCGATTGCTGCTGGACTTCAATGAGGAGAGCTTCTAAAAACTTTTTCACATTTATTTTTCCATGATAGGGAGATTCATGGCGTAGAAAGCGCATTTCGTTGCGGACTTCGGAAAAGTCGAAGAGTTTGTTAGCGTAGGTATTAAAAAGCTGGTGGGTGTAGTCCTCTACCCCCAAAGAAGCGACATTGTGCAAAGCGGCACCCACTGCCCGACGCACTCTTTGCTCGATAGCTTTTTCGTCGAAGGAAGGTCCCTTCTCCTGGGAGCGCTGATAATATTCCCGCATGGCTTTGTAAACTGATTGCAGGTGATGGAGCTGGATAAGGCTTTCACTGGGTTCATAAATGCTAAGCAGATACATGATAATGGAGTTAATATCTCGGCACCCTGCCTCTCCCAGAATCCCTAAATCGGAAAGGATGCGCAGCAGCACCTTACGGGCGCGTTCTAAATCGACCTGCTTAGGAGGGAGGGGGGAACCATCGGAGCTGGTAGCTACTTCGGGAGTGGTGGGAGCCGGATAAGCCAGAGCTTCCCGCACCGCCTCCAACATTTTGTGTAGCTGCATTTTTTCAATGACAGACTTAATTATCGCCACTATTTCGGTTTTGTTGAGTGGCTTGCGAATAAAAAATTCGATACCGGAGTTGTATGCTTGCCCAATTAAGATCTGTTCAGTGACACGAGAGATCATGATGGTGCGACCGGCAAAGCCACGCTCTTTCAAGCGGCGCATGGTCATAACTCCGTCTTGTTGAGGGAGCAGTAGCTCCAGCAAAAGGATATCTGGCTTCAGAGCTAAAACGTCCCTTTCAGCTGACTCTCCATCCCCTGCCTCGCCGGTGACTGTCCCTAAATCCTCTCCCTCGATGATAACCGTGAGCATACGACGAATGCTCGGATCATCATCAATAAGGAAGAAGGTAGGTCTGTTCATTGAGCATCATCCTTTCGTGCAGTTGAGGAGTAGGTGCTGTTGAACTTAGGTTAGCTCACAAATATGATTAATCTTATGATTAATTTAAGGTTAGTGGAAGAAAAAGTAAAGAGCTGCCATGAGAGGAGGAAGGGGGATAAAGATAGGCGCCAGTTCTTTATATGAGCTGGATATTTCCACCTTAAAATAACCGTTGGTTAAAACAGTGCAGAGGTGCAAGGGGGAGAAGAAGTACCCCAGGTAACCGCTGATATACATCAACATAGCTAGAGGGAGCTTGGCGCCGGTAAAACCGGGAGATATTAGGATAGGCCAACAGATGCCAATGGCTGAGGCGATTTGCCCGGTACTGGAACCCATCAGGAAGGGAAATACTACTGCCAGTAAAGAGAGGGGGATGCCAGCTGCTAACATTGAGCCTATATAGGGAGTTAGCACATTGGTGGAAATAATCATGCCGCGAAAGATCATGATTGAAGTAGCGGCAAAAAGAAGCTTACGCTGCTCATACAACCCCATGACCAGGTCTATAACCTGCAGAGGAGGTAATTCCTGGGCCACCTTCTGCTGGCGCCACCAGATAAGAGCCACTGCCAAGGCGATACCCAGAGCTAAAGCCAGGGTAAACTTCATCCCTAAAACAATAGAGAGAAGCAAAGGGAGGAGAATAGGGGAGGCATTCAAGAGGAAGCCGGCTAAATCGGCAAGAGCGTGTTGGCGCCGCGAAGCAGCGTCCTCCCGTGGGGGTTCGGTAGTAATATCTCTGAGCAGGAAAAAATAGCCTCCCAGGAGGAGAACCAGGGTAACTGGGGACATAAGAGCTGCCAGCGAGGTTGCTGGGAACCCTCCCAACTGCGAAGCCATAATGATACCCGGAACAAAAGGGAACATAAAATGTCCCGCATGACGATAAAGGAGGTTGATGGCTGCCCGGCGGTGAGGCTCCAGCTGCAGACGGTTTCCTAGCTGATCGACCATGGGAGCAGAGATGATAGCTCCTCCGGCTACGGTAAGTAAGCCGATAAGCATAGGCACTAGCATGATGGTGAGTTTAGTGGTAGGCAAGAGGCGGTCGAGATCCTCCACGGCTCGTTTCAGGAGCTGGAAACGCTGGAGCAAATAGCTGCTAATACAGATAAGAGCAATAACAGAGATGAGCTCCAGCGTAGCTGGGTCGCGTAACCCTTGCCATGCCACTGCCAGGACGGCGACCGGGGTAAGACCGCAAGACAAACCGACTAGCACCGTGCCACTGATAACGGCAAGATGCAGAGGTGTTTTGCGGCTTGCCATACCGATAATCAAAAGAAAGGAAAACAGGGTGCCGATAAGGGGAATAGGCAAGGTTAAAACTTCCTTCTGCAGGATAATCCTCCGGTTACCCAGAGATATCAGAGCCTGTAATAATACCGCACGTTGGCGATGTAAAGAGGGTGGACGCCAGCTTTATGGTTACGGCAAAAAAAAGTGGGGCAAGGAGCCTGCTCTAGGATTCTGCCTAAGGTTGTTATTTTCCTTCTTTCCTGGTAGAATCTTGTCGGAAACTCCAGGCAGGACAGTAGAATTATCTTACCGAATTTAATGAAAGTAAAATAAAATCGGTGTGTGGCATGACCTGGCGGGAGTCAAACCTTACGTGAGTTTTAGGTTGCCAACCCTAGCTAGGGAAAGTTGGCGGTTTAGTTTTAGAGCTTAAAAAAATTTTAGCCGTTACTAAGGGGGGTTACTTTGCTGCGTTTAATCATTGCCGAAAAACCTAGTATGGCTGCCGATATAGCCAAAGCATTAGGAGGTTTTCAACGCCGGCAAGGTTACTATAGCCGTGACGATTATTGGCTTACCTGGGCGGTGGGACATTTGCTGCAGTTGGCGCCTCCCGAAGCTTACCGTCCGGAATGGAAGAGTTGGCGTGCCGTTTATTTGCCTATGGCGCCGGGAGAATTTAAGCTAGTACCTATCTCTAAGGCTAAACCACAACTGCATACTATCGGTAAGCTCCTGCAGAGCTCCCAAGTGAGTGAATGTATCAATGCTTGTGATGCAGGACGGGAAGGGGAGCTCATCTTTCGCTATATATTAGATTTTTGGCAGTGTGTCAAACCCCAACGTCGCTTGTGGGTCTCCTCCCTTACCGCCAGTGCTATTCGGCAAGGCTTTGCTGTTCTGGAGCAGCAACCTGTTAACCAGGAACGGTACGAGCTTCTTTTTCAGGCAGCTCGCTGTCGTTCCCAGGCGGATTGGCTGGTAGGTATTAATGCGACTCGAGCACTTACGGTACGCCAACGACAAATGGGTGGGCGGGAGCTCTACTCCTTAGGGAGGGTTCAGACTCCTACCTTGGCACTCCTGGTGGAACGAGAGCTGGAAATTGCTGCTTTTGAGCCTCGTCCTTTCTGGCAACTGGTGGCTATCTTTGCTGCCATAGAAGAGGAGTATGAGGGGCACTGGTTTCGAGGAGAGGAAGATCGTCTCTGGAGTGCCGCAGAACTACAGGAGTTGGTGGATAAGCTGCAGGGGGGAGGCTTGCCGGTGGTCGCTAAGGTGGAGAGCTATACCGCTAAGGAGCGGCGCGAGTCTCCCCCTCTGCTCTACGACCTAACTTCCCTGCAAAGAGATGCTAATCGCCGCTTTGGTTTTAATGCTTCTCGTACTTTACGAGCAGCTCAAAAGTTATACGAAGAGCGCAAGCTCATTAGCTACCCTCGCAGCGATGCCCGCTATCTTACTCCCGATTTAATACCCAGCCTGCCTCGTCGCTTGCAGGCAGGAGTGGAGGGTAGCCCCTATGCTCTTTATGCTCAAGAGCTGCTGGCGCTACCCCAGCTACCGGTAAGTGGTCGACTGGTTAACCCGAGTAAGGTGAGAGATCACCATGCAATTATCCCTACGGAAACCAAAGTCCCCTGGGCAGGGATAAGCGGTGATGAAAGACGTATTCTGGAGCTAGTGCAGCAATCTTTTGTAGCTGCTTTTATGGCACCAGCTTTATGGCTGGATCAGGAAATTATTACCAGTTGTCGGGAGGAACTCTTTCGCAGCAAAGCCTCCCGCTTACTGGAGCCAGGTTGGCGCCGTACCCGACAGCGCACGGCTTTTGAAGAGAGCTCTGGAGAAGAGGGAGGAGAGCAGAGCTTACCTCTCCTCCAAGTTGGTGATGAGGTTTGGTTAACTGCTTTAAAGGGTAAAGAAGGGGTGACCAAAGCTCCTCCCCGCTTTAGTGAAGGGAGTCTTCTTACCGCCATGGAGCGCGCCGGGGCTAATTTGGACGACGAAGCTCTACAGGAAGCGCTAAAAGATAGCGGCCTAGGAACTGCTGCTACAAGGGCAGCTATCATCGACCGTCTTAAAGAGGTAATGTACATCAGTGAGGAAGGTCGGGCGTTGGTACCTACCCCCAAGGGAATTGCTCTTATTCGAGATTTACCGGTAGCGGCTCTGCGTTCGGCCGAACTAACCGGTAATTGGGAAGCTAAGCTGGCCAAGGTGGAACGGGGAGAGTTAACTGCTTTGAGCTTTATGGAGGAGTTGCTCATCTTCCTGGGGGAGGTTACCGCTTCTTGCCTGGAGGGGAAGCTTCTGGATACTCAACAGGCGACTGCGATTTATAACCAGGCAAGGCAAACTCTCTCAGGAGGAACAGAGGCCAGTCCCTTGCCGGCTAAAGCAGCTCCCAGGCGGCAGCGGGGGAGTGGGGGACAAAGCTCCCGACGCCGTGCTGGGAAATCGGCCTCCCAAGCGGCTACCAGTATTCTTAACGGAAGCACCGCGAGTATTTTCCCAAATAATGATTCAAAAGAAGAGGCGCAGCTTAACTGCCCATTATGTGGGCAGCCGCTGCGCCAAAATAGTAAGTCCTTTTATTGTAGTCGTTGGAACAGTTCGCCGCCTTGCTCTTTTACAGTATGGAAAGTTGTAGCCGGGAAAACTCTTACCGCCAAGCAGATTGCTACTTTAGTGAGCAAGGGGAAAACTAGGACTTTAAAAGGGTTTCGTAGTCAGCAAGGCAAACCTTTTGCTGCGGCGTTGGTTATTAAAGAAGGAAAGGTAAGCCTGGAGTTTGCTAACAGCCGTTAGTTTTAGGCAAAATCGAAGAGAAAAGCCTGTTCTTCTTCGTTCCACCAACCGATGACGCGTTGTCCCTGTAGATTATAATCTTTAGCCCAGTTCCATAGGAAAGCCGAACAGACCTGACCACTGTTGGCGCTGGTAACAAAGCGGAAGGTATTTTCGGGGTTAGTATCTGGTTTAATATAGATAGTTTTTTTGTCCGGATCGAAGCCTACGAGTAAATACTTTGCTCCCATTTCAACTATGCGTCGGGTCATCACCGCGTTCGTTCTGACCCCCTTAGGCTTGTTGGTGAAAGTTATCTGGCAAGGTGAGGCATCTGAGCTTTCTCTCCCGACTCGGGTGGGACTGAACCAATTAACTGACATAAATCAATCCTCCTAAATTATTAGCGTAGTGCACAAAATTCAGGTTTTTATGCAAGAGCCATTGGGGGAAACTTTAGTTCCATGATAAACTATTCTTTACAATAAAGCAAGAGGTAATAATTAAAATTATCTGTTAAAAGAGATAATAATTTCTATTATCTGGCAACGAGTGCCTAAGCGAAAAGGCGGACCCCAATAACCAATGCCGCTGGTGACAATGAAAGAGCTGTTTTCCAGGGTGAGCAGTCCAATACTGTGTTCGTACATACCTTTTGCCAAGTAAGTAATAGGCCACACCTGGCCTCCGTGGGTATGCCCTGCCAGGTGTAGATCAATGCCTAAAGCAGCTGCCTCTTGTAGCCTTCGCGGCTGGTGGTCTAGGACAACTACGACTTGTTCTTGGTTAACTTCAGTCAGCAGTTCCTCTAACGATTTACGGAAGTTGACGACACGTCGTCTCATACCGCCGTAGTCGTTCATGCCTATGAGCCAAAGGCTATCGGCAATCAAGACGACTTCGTCTCGTAAGACGGTAATACCATTTGCGGTGAAGGCAGCAACTAAATCTTCGAGGTGTCCATCGTAGGTATCGTGGTTGCCCACTACGGCATAGGTGCCATAGCTACTGGTCATACTACCCAGGAGGGAGGCGACCTTATCGTCGAGGAATTTTTGGGTATCCAAAGTGACATAGTCACCCAACAGGAGGATAAGGTCGGGTTGACGAGAAGTTATCAGCTTGGTTACTCGGGAGACAATTTCTTTATCGTAGAGAGTATCCCAGTGGACATCGGAGATTGCCAGGAGCTTGATGGAGGTAGCGGTAGGATCATGGGGGAGGGTGGCAGCTTTGGGAACCTCCAGACGATAGGTTACCAGCTGGGGGTAGGAAGCGTTGAACCATCCTAAACCTGTCAAGGTTAAGGCAAGCACCGTAGCGACTACAAAGCGAATTTGCCAGTTAAGGCGTGCTACCGGCGACCAACCTACCCGGTACAGCAGAGCGGTTAAGGCGTTAAGACTAAGAGCGACGAAGCCGTAGAAGATAACTAATAAAATAGCCGAGAGCAAGGGGATAGCAGAGTCCGAGATACGCGGCATAGAAAACCTCCTGGCTAAATAGTGAGCACCGTGTGCTTGCTGAGCAACCCGTAAATTTCATACATATTGCTAACTCGACCTACCGCTAGAGGTAGGTCTATATGATAATAATTGGTACAAATACCACAAGCAAGAATCTCCACTCCCAGGGAGGCAAGGGTCTGCAAAGAGGGAAGGAGAGGTGAAACGGCAGTCAAAAGAGTCACTCCTGAGTTTAAGAGGACAAGATAAGCAGGTAGGTCTGTCGGTTCCTGGATAATTGTGTAAAGTAAACTTTTAAGGAGAGCTTGACTGAGTTCCGGAGGACCTTGCGCCCAACCGGTTCCTGTGATTAGGATTAAGCGTCTGGTGGCTACGACGAGATTTTGATCGTCGGTTGTGGCGTGGGGGAAAAGCTCTGGCTCTGAAGGTAAGGTCAAAGTAGCGTTTACACTCTTGCTGATGGTGACAGCAAATAGATCGGGATCTTCTCTGACGCTGTAGGAGTACCCCAGGGAGGTTGCCAGACGTATCAGGTTCTCTTTGGCTGGAAGGTTGTCCACCAAAGAGGTTAGCTCTTCTTGCTCTAAGACTGCTAAAGCCTTTTGGGTATTGATGACCGGTTGTGGACAGGGGAGCCCACGGTTATCTATAATAATGCTTGCCATATTACCCTTTCCTTTCGCAAACTTTTTTATATCTGAAGTTATTATAGCCTAAAGCGGCTTAGGCTAGCAAGTCTCCCACGCAGGATTTCCCCCCCTTATCGGCGAAAAATATAACTACCGGAAGCTAGTACTATCATTCACGGGGAGGGCAACCTTTTTCGTGGTTATGTGGTAGGCACTTTAGTTGAGGAAGCTGTCACCGCTGATAGTTAAAGAGCAAGGGTTCTTTGATAGCAAGGAGGAAAAGAGGATGAATCCCTATAATTTGGCTCACGATTTAGCACGGGAAGTTGCCAAGTCTTCAGAGTATCTGGCTGTTTTGGCCGCCAAAGAAGCAGTGCTCAAAGATGCCGGAGCAACCAGAATGATGAATGATTACGAAGGTAAGCAAAACAGCTTATACCAGCTTTATCAATCGGGAGTTTCTCCCAGTATGGAGCAGCTGGAAGAAGCCCGTGCTTTACTGGAAGTTATGCGGCAAAATAATACTCTGGAAGGCTATTTTTTAGCCGATGCTCGTTTGGGGCGTCTTATTAGCGACATACAAAAGATATTGCTCGATGCTATTGGACCTGCTCGCTGGGAGAATAATCCTTTATCGTGATCGCCAAGAAGACACCTATAGTTTAGTTATCTTATAAAGGGAGGGTATCCCGTGGCAGGACATTCAAAATGGGCGAATATTAAGCATACCAAAGGCAAGGCAGATGCAGCTCGAGCTAAAGCATTTGCTCGCCTCGCCAAAGAAATAATGGTGGTAGTGCGTAACGGTGGCGCCAATCCGGAAGCCAATTTGCAGCTTAAAGCCCTCATTACCAAAGCCAGAGAACAGAATATGCCAGGCGATAATATCCAACGTGCCATTCTACGCGGTTCAGGGCAGTTGGAGGGGGTTAACTACGAAGAGTTAGTCTACGAGGGGTATGGTCCCTGCGGAGTAGCGATTATGCTTAGTGTTCTTACCGATAACCGCAACCGTACTGCCGGAGAGATCCGCCATCTTTTTGACAAATACGGTGGGAATATGGGCGAGAGCGGTTCGGTTTCTTGGGTTTTCCAGCGTAAAGGGCTTTTGGTTATCGATCGTCTAGAGACCACCAAAAGTGAAGATGATATCTTGGAGCTAGCTCTGGAAGCTGGGGCGGAAGACTTCCGCATCACCGAGGAGGCTTACGAAATAGTTACCGCTCCCGACGATTTTGAGGCAGTGGACGCGGCTCTGCGGGAGGCTGGTTTGACCTTTATTATCCACGAAATTACCCAATTGGCGAATAATACTATAAAAATTGCTGATCCTGCCGATGTTGCCCGGGTAGAAAAGTTGCTGGAGATGCTGGACAACTGCGAAGATGTGCAAAATATTTACGATAACATGGAGATAGAGGAAGGCGAGAGCAACACCGCTAAATAACCAGCTTTATTTGCTTTAATAAAAAAGGTGGGATTTATGAGGCGTATAATTGGTGTAGACCCGGGTATTGCTCTGGCAGGGTATGGTATAATTCAAGGGGATGCTCATCGGATGCAGGTAGTAGCCAGTGGGGTGCTGGTAACTCACAAGGAACTCAGCTTACCTCAGAGGTTACTTGCTTTGTATGAGGGGTTATCTGAGATCATCAGCGAGTATAACCCTACGGAGATAGCTGTGGAAGAACTCTTTTTTCGGCGTAATGTTACTACTGCTTTTGCCGTAGGGCAGGCCCGGGGGGTATTTCTTTTGGCAGCGGAGCAGCAAGGGTTAAGCTACTTTGAGTATACGCCACCTCAAGTGAAGCAAGGGGTGAGCGGTTATGGCAAAGCCGATAAAAAGCAGATGCAACAAATGGTTAAGCTGCTTTTAGGTTTAAGTACTATTCCTAAACCAGATGATGTGGCCGATGCTTTGGCTGTGGCCATTTGCCATATGCAGTTTTCCGGATGGCACCAAGCGATATCCAAGTAGAAGCCCATGAACTGCGTTCACCCATGACATTATAGATGTGGGCTTCTACTCCGCCACGGGAACCGTGGCTCTGGAACGTAGTTCCAGTAAGCGCAGGCAGGCTTTGCCTGCCGTAGCGACCGGGGTTTGGGGGCGGGTAGCCCCCATCTAGCAGAGTAGAAGCTTATAAAGCAAGGTTTCACCCATATATAAGGGGGTGCCGCATGATCGCGTATATGGAAGGTAAGCTGGTAGGTAGTGGTTTAGGCTATGTCATTTTGGATATCATGGGGGTAGGGTGGCGCCTGCTAACCCCTAACAGCATGGTGGGGCACCTCCCCTCTCTGGGAGAGCCCCTGCGTCTTTTTACATATTTAGTTTGGCGCGAAGACGGTCCTACTTTATATGGCTTTGGGCAAACTGCGGAGGTAGAGCTTTTTCAACGTCTACTGTCGGTTAGCGGCATTGGTCCTAAAGTCGCTTTAGCCATCTTAGGATATGCTCCACCAGAGCGGTTGCTTACCTGGCTGATTTATGAAGATCATAATCAACTGCGCAAAATTCCTGGGGTGGGGTTAAAGACCGCACAACGGTTGGTCCTCGAGCTTAAAGAAAAGGTGCGAGCTTTAGCCAAGGAGGAACTGACAGGAGTTCCAGTTTTTACCGGAGCTCTCGACACACCTATGTTGCAAGCGCTAGAAGCCTTGGTCTCATTGGGGTTTGATCATGCCGAAGCAGCCGAAGTTATACAGCAAGCTCAGGAGCAAAACCCCCTAGCGACTCTGGAGCAGCTCATAGCAGAGGGTCTGCGCCGCTTAGCTCGGTAGTAGGGGCGAAGGAGAGTTGATATTAGTATGGATCGGATCATCAGCGGTAGCAGGCTCTCGGAAGATGAAAATAGCGAGTTGTCTTTACGCCCGAAGTGGTTACGGGAGTACATTGGACAAGAGCGGATTAAGGATTCCTTAGGGATCTTTATCGAAGCGGCTCGTCAGCGCCATGAAGCTTTAGACCACGTTCTTTTGTATGGTCCTCCCGGTTTGGGGAAAACCACCCTGGCTTCCGTTCTGGCAAACGAGTTGGGGGTGAACCTAAGAGTCACCTCTGGTCCAGCTATTGAGAAACCTGGGGATTTAGCAGCTCTGCTGACTAACCTTTCTCCCCTGGATGTCTTTTTTATCGATGAGATTCACCGTCTTAGCCGCACAGTGGAAGAAATTCTTTATGCAGCTATGGAAGATTTTGCCTTAGATATCATTATCGGCAAAGGTCCTGGGGCGCGTTCTATCCGTATTGACCTACCACCTTTTACCCTGGTAGGAGCTACCACCAGGGCTGGCTTACTCTCAGCTCCTTTACGTGACCGTTTTGGCGTGATCAACCGTATGGAGTATTATACCCATGCAGAGCTCTCCACCATTGCCACCCGTTCTGCCAGTATCATGCAAATTGCCATAACCCCAGAGGGAGCCGAAGAGATCGCCCGCCGCTCCCGAGGAACTCCCCGGATAACCAACCGTTTATTACGTCGGGTGCGAGATTTCGCCCAAATTCGTGCTGCCGGTATTATCGATAAGGAGACAGCGGTGATGGGGCTAGATATGCTGCAGGTAGACCCCCTTGGTCTTGACCACCTGGATCGTTTACTTTTACAAATTATGCATGAGAAGTTCGGCGGTGGTCCTGTAGGGCTGGAAACCTTGGCAGCGGCTCTCAGCGAAGATACTGCTACTTTGGAAGATATGGTGGAACCTTTTCTCATGCAGTTAGGCTTTATCCAACGCACGCCACGAGGGCGCATCTTCACCGCTAGTGCCAAAGCTTATTTTGGTCTCCCCTTGGCCTCTTCCCAACTGGAGCTACCAAGGTAATGCTACTACACGTGTGTTGTGCCCCCTGTTCTCTGGGGACAGTGGCTTATTGGCGGCAACAGGGCGTGGAGCCTATTTT
>WREE01000040.1 GCA_009779515.1 Symbiobacteriaceae bacterium | reverse complement strand
GGGAGAGCTGCTCCCATACAGAAGCAGGTGTCGAGAGAGCTCAGGGGTGGTAAAGCGCCCAGGGTATAACAGCCGATATCACCGGTTACCAGGCAGTCCAGTTTGCTTAAGATATGAAACACCCCCCGATGGGGACAACCGGGGCAGAGGACTGGCGGTCGAGGAGGTGCAATTTCCGGCGCCGCAGCTTCCTTAGCCGGGATACCTAGAGCGAGGCGAATAATATTAGGGGATATTTCTCCAATATTAGGCAATATTTTTTTACCTATACAGGTAATGCCGGCGGCTTTGAGCTGGTCTTCCAAAAGGCTCCAACTCTTCGACGACATATAGCTTATCCACTTCGGCAGCAAAAGCAGCAATCTTTTTCAAGGGTAGGGGATTGCTTAAACCAATTTTCAGCACCGAGGCTTGGGGCAGAGCCTCTTTGACATGATGGTAGCAGATACCTGAGGTAATAACCCCTATCCTTTTATCGCCCCATTCCACGGCATTGAGGGGAGTTTCTTCACTGTAAGCGGTTAAGGCTTGGAGGCGGAGCTCCATATCTCGACGGTTGATCATGGCATTAGCAGGCATAGTCACAAAACGGGATTCTTTTTGATAAGGCTTACTGGGGGTGGCTACACGCTCTCCCATGGTGACTGAGGATTTGCTGTGGGAGATACGAGTGGTGGTGCGAAGCATCACCGGCAGGTTGAAGCCTTCGGAGAGTTCCAGAGCCAGCATCATCATATCTTTGCATTCCTGGCTGTCGCTAGGCTCCAACAAGGCAATTTTAGCAAAGCGGGCATACAGACGGTTGTCTTGGTCACCTTGGGAGCTGTGCATGCCCGGTTCATCGGCGGAGACTAGCACAAAACCACCGTTAATACCGGTATTGGCAGCGGAAAAGAGGGGATCGGCGGCTACGTTAACACCCACGTGTTTCATGGTGGCTAACGCTTTAGCCCCACCTACGGCGGCACCTAAAGCTACTTCACAAGCAACTTTTTCATTGGGCGACCATTGACAAGCCACTTCGGGCAGCCGCACCAAATTTTCCAGTATTTCCGTGCTGGGGGTGCCGGGATAGCCGGCTGCTACTTGGATACCGGCTTCCCAGGCACCTCGGGCAATCGCTTCATTTCCAGTTAGTAATTCCTTCCTCATATGGACCTCCTTTTTCGTCGTTGGGGCGAAGGATTGAAGAACAAAGTTGTGTTATATTTTTCTGCCTAAGCGCCAGAAAAACCTGCTTAGCAACTTATCCACAGTATCCACAGAGTTATACACAGCTTGCCAAGCTATTTTCACTGGCATTTCACAAGTTTATACACATAAACAGTATGTACGACAGTAGGGAGGAAAAGTTTGCCATGAATCTTTTTTTAGAACGCTTTTTTGCTCCCGAAGGTATGCTGCAGCAGCGTTTCCCTCAGCATGAGCATCGCCAAGGTCAGGAAGAGATGGCACAGCAAGTATATCGGGCTTTGCTGGAAGCTGAACACACTGCCATTCAAGCCGGTACAGGATTGGGAAAAACCTTTGCCTACCTGGTGCCGGCTGCTCTTTACGCTATCGAATATAAAAAAAGAGTAGTTATCTCTACTGCTACTTTAAACTTGCAGAGCCAAATTATTACTAAGGATATTCCCATGCTCCAACAGATTCTCCGCCAAGAAATCAAGTTTATGGCGGCTCTGGTTAAAGGGCGGGGTAACTATTTATGTCGCCACAAAATAAACCGTTTTGTGGAATCTACCCGACAGTTGGAGTTATACCGCGAACCTGGTGACCGGGAGCAATGGCGGGAGATAGAGGCTCTTTACGAGATGAGAACTCTGCAAAAGGGAGACCGGGACGAAATACCCTTTCGTGTTACCGAATCTTTGTGGGCAGATATTGGTTCTGAGAGCGACGTTTGCCTGCGCTCGGACTGCCCTTCCTACAGTGATTGCTATTTTTATCGAGCTCGTGGCGAGCAGCGTAACGCTGACCTGCTGATTACTAACCATGCTCTCTTCTTTGCCGACCTCAGTATCCGCCGCGAAGCGATGATGGGCCAACTCCAGGATTGGATGGAGGCGGAAGATTTTCGTCAATTCGGCGAAGATCCTGCTCCTCCTGATGATGAGCCTTTTGATGCCGTGTTGGTACACTACGATGCCGTAGTTTTTGATGAAGCGCAAAGTGTGGAAGATTTTGCCACCGAGTGTTTTACCACCCGCTTTTCTCGGGATAGAGTAACCTATTTGGGACGTTCGGTGGTCAATGCTTTCCACCCAGGTGGGGTGCTGGAGTGGCACGATAGCGCCGATGCTACCCGCTTGGGAGCTGCTTTTAATATGCTGGAAACCGCCACGGAAAACTTTTTGCTCAACTTAGCGGCTAGTCGGAGCGGGGAGCGCACGGTGCGCTTTAAGCATCCTGATGAATTTGCCGAGAATTTAAGCGAAAACTTTACCGAGCTGGCGCAGGAGATAAATGCTCTTAAAGAGGTAGCTCCCACAGCCGAAGTTCGCTCGATGATCGGCAGCCTTGCCAGGCGAACTATGCAGGTGGGGGTTGATCTGGTTACCATTAAAGAAACCAAGTACGGCGATAGTTATGCCTACTGGCTGGAGACGGGTAACGGCAGTGTCCGGCAGATTAAGCTGGCTTGCAGCCCAGTTTCTATTGTTAACCTCATGCAGGAAGGGCTCCTGGATAGAGTTCCCGTAGTCCTCACCTCGGCTACTTTAGCCAGCGAGCTGGTCCAACGTTTAGGGTTGGCTAAGCCCCACTGGATGAGGATCGATTCGCCTTTCGATTACCAGCGCCATACGCGGTTGTATCTTCCTCAAGATGCTCCGGAAGCCTCGCCCCAAAACGAGGCACATTTTGCCGCCTATGTGGCTGCTTGCATCCCGCGTCTAACAGCTATGAGCAAAGGGCGGGCATTTATCCTGTTTACCTCCTACCGCGCTATGCAAGTGGCCTATCAGCAGTGCGCCGCCCAAATTCAAGAGCAGGGGTGGCAGGTGATGATGCAGGGGGAGAAACGACGGGAGCAGTTGCTGGCGGATTTTATCGCTCACGGAGCGGCAGTTCTCTTTGCTGTGAACAGCTTCTGGGAAGGGGTGGATGTCCCAGGGGAGGCTCTCTCTTTGGTAGTTCTGGTTAAACTTCCCTTTGCTGTACCCAACGAACCTATTCACGAGGCACGGATGGAAGCCTTAGCCCGTGAGGGTAAAGACCCCTTTCAAAGTTATACCCTGCCTCAAGCTGTGTTACGCTTAAAGCAGGGTTTTGGTCGTCTTATTCGCAATAAAACTGATACCGGAGTTATTGCAGTGTTGGATAAAAGGATTCTTACCAAGAGATACGGACAACGTTTCTTACGAGACTTGCCACCGGCACATAAAATTTACCAACCGGAGGAGGTAGCAGCCTTCTTTACCTTGCTGGAGGAAGCCAAAGCAACGCATCGAGCCGGTGGTTCCTTTGCCTGGCCGGAGCTACCGGAGCCTTCTACATATCACAGAGCCAGCAGCCGTGCTGTTTCCAGCTCTGTCACCCTGGAGAGCAGCGAAGCCGCTCTGGCGGAAGGTTTGTGGCTGCAGGAATACGAAGAAGACCAGAGCCGTAGCTGGGACTTACCTCCGGCGCCGCCAACGATCAAGAGGAGTCGCCGCAAAAAGAGCTAGTCAGGTTAGAAGGGAACCAAGCTATGGGGTTACAGCACTAACCAACCCCTAAGCCAAATGCTCCTGAAGGACGGCGACAGCTTGCGCAGGGTCTGCGGTATGTCCCAATTCTTGCAGTGTTTCGCCAATAATTTTAATCGTGCTGGTCAGCATTTCCGGAGTGGTATTTCCCATATGTCCTATACGGAAGGCTTTACCTGCCAGAGCAGCTAACGCTCCAGCCAGAACTAACCCCTTACCAGCCAGAGCTTTACGGAAAGGAGCATCTTCCACCCCCGGGGGATAAAGGATGCAGCTTAGAGTAGGAGCAGCGACTGCCTCGGTGGCTATGGCTTTCATGCCATATACCGCCAAAGCGGCGCGGACGGCGCGACCATACTTCAGATGGCGTTGGTACCTGGCAGGTAACCCTTCAGCCATCACCATTTTCATGGCAGCATGATAGGCGTTAACCATATTCACTGCCGGAGTAGCAAAATATTTGGTGGGGTCTTGCATAACCGGTCGCCACAGGACAATATCGGCATAATATGCCGGAATAGTGGTCATGGCAGCTCGAGAGGCTAAAGCTTGCTCGCCAAAGGCGACTACGGCCATCCCGGGAGGGCAACCAATAGCCTTTTGGCTTCCTGTGAGCACAACATCCAGGAGATAGCCTTTAGCGCCATAAGGGCGACTCATATCTTCGTCCACTGCTGCTGTGGCACAAACGCCATCCAGGATCACCAGGGCTCCACTATCTTTGATAATAGGGACTAGAGTTTCTAAATCGGCAATGACGCCAGTAGAAGTATCGACATGGGTTATGGTTGCGGCTTTGAACCCTCCGGTGGCTAGAATCTTTTTAACCTCCTGGGGATCGACCTGCTCGCCCCACTGGGATTTAATATGCTCTACCTGGATACCAAAAGCTTGCCCCAGTTGGATAAAGCGGTCGCCAAAGAAGCCTTGGGAAATAACCAGAATTTTTTCACCAGGCTTAACCGTGTTGATAAGAGCAATCTCCATGGCCAGAGTTCCCGTGCCACAGACCAGATAGACTTCACCCGGGCACCCCAACATAGCGCTGGTTAGCTCTAATGCCTCCTTAAAATTCTGCACAAAACGAGGGTCGGTGTGAGCATAGGTTTCCCCCGCCAAAGCATCGTAAATCTCATCGGCAACAGGGGTAGGTCCGGGAATCATTAACAATTCCTTGTTTTTTGACATGCCAGGCATGAAATCTCTCCTTTCGTTCTTTTATAGCCATATGCAGTATACCTTAAGCATCTGAAGAAGGCAAGTAGGAGGATTTTTCTCCTAAGAGCAGAATTAACCGGTGGATGATGTATATCTGGAGCCCCATCTAGCTTTTCCTTATGGGGGGAGAAAATTATGAAAAACGCTTTGGTTATTATTGACTATGTCAACGATTTTGTAGCCGCTAACGGTTCGCTAACCTGTGGCGTTCCTGCTCAAGAGATAGACACCGCCATAGCCCAATGGGTAGAGCAGTATGGTGCTGCCGGCGAGCTTATTGTGGTGGCGACGGACACCCATATGGAAGGGGATCCTTACCATCCGGAGACCCGCCTTTTTCCTACCCACTGTGTGGCAAACAGTTGGGGTGCTATGCTCTACGGGGGAACAGCTAGCGCGGTGCAGAAACTCCCCAAGGAGCAGCTCCTGCTTATACCCAAGACGCGCTACTCTGCCTTTGCCGGTACTCCTTTGGATCAAAAGCTACGGGAGCGGGGTATATCCCATGTCCAACTGGTAGGGGTTTGCACCGATATCTGTGTGCTACATACGGCTGTGGACGCGTATAACCTTGGTTACCGTATAACCGTGGCAGCCAACTCGGTGGCTTCTTTCAATCAGGAAGGGCATCTTTTTACTCTGGCGCATTTAACCCACACCTTGGGAGCTACCGTATTGCAATAGTCATCATAACTGGCATAGCTTGGCGCCGGTATAAAAATATAGGGAGGATGAACATGGTTATTCAAAACATTCTGCAGGCGGTAGGGCGTACCCCTTTGCTGCAGCTGCAGCGGTTGGTAGGTCACGACGATGCTCGTATCTTTGTCAAGTGCGAGTACCTTAATCCCGGGGGGAGTATTAAAATCCGTCCAGCTTTGAATATGATCGAAGCAGCTGAGCGGGAAGGGTTACTAAAACCTGACAGCATTATCTGTGAACCGACCAGCGGTAACCAAGGGATCGCTTTAGCTCTTATCGGTGCTTGCAAAGGGTACAAGGTGCTTATTGTCATGCCGGAAAATATGTCTCAGGAGCGGCAATCCCTTATCAAAGCCTATGGAGCGGAAATTGTTCTCACTCCGGCGGGTAATGATATTGGCGAAGCTATACGCCATGCCAAGCTCAAGTCCGAAGAGATAGCTGCTGCTGATCCCAAGGTCTTTTTACCCCAACAGTTTGAAAACCCTAACAACCCCTTAGCTCACTATGGTACCGGTTTGGAAATCTTGGAAGAGCTGGATGCTCCTATTCACCTTTTTGTTTCAGGATTTGGCACGGGTGGCACTCTTTCGGGCATTGGGAAGGCTATTAAAGAGCGCTACCCCTCATGTATTATCGTCTGTGCCGAACCAGAGCATGGTGCTATCCTCTCCGGTAAACCGATGGGTCACCATATACAAATGGGTATTGGCGATGGCTTTATCCCTCCTAACCTGGATACCAGTTTAGTGGACGAAATTATTTGCGTCAGCGATGCCGACGCCGTGGCGATGGCTAAGCGTTTAGCCCAGCGGGAAGGGCTTTTTGTAGGTATCTCTTCAGGGACTAACTTATATGCTGCCGAGCAGTATGCCCGTAAACTAGGCAGGGGGAAAAACATTGTCACCGTACTGCCTGATGACGGACCGCGCTATTTATCTTTGGAGGAATTTCGCCCGTAGTCAACGGTGTAACGTGGGAGGGGTATTAATAGGGTATTCCCATATCGGCTGCTACCTGGCGCCACAAGGTATGGTGATCGCCTAAGATAACCATAAGCCCATTAAAACCCGTTGGTCTGACGAACAAACCCCACATTGTCCGCCAGCTCTCCCCTGGGAAAGGAGAGCAGCGGATAATTTTTTTTTGTTGTAGGAGGTCCCAAGCAGCTGCCATGACCTCCCAATAGCTTTCTTTAAGCTGTTCCCAATCCTGCTCTTGTTCTACCAGATAGGCGGCATACTCTTGGAGCAAAGCTACCACAGGAGAAGATTGCTGTTGCAGGAGATCCCAGCTTTTGGCAAGCTCCCTGCAGGTTGTTAGGGGCAAATATACCTTCGGTAGCTCTCCCTGACGGTTGGTCTGTTGGATTAAACCTAAGCGCCGCAAGGTATCGTGGCTTTCACCGGAGATAATAGGTTGTAAGTTGGTGTTCATGGAAGCCAGGGTTTGGCTCATATGAGGGTGCATAAAGGGCGCCAGCATCTCTTGGCTGGGAGATAAACCGCTACCTTTGACCATGATCCAAGAGGAATCCTGGTCTAAGGGGTTAAAAAGGCAAAACCAAGGCAAGGTGTGTATTTCGCTAGCGGTAGCCCGAAAGGTGATCTCAGACGGTTTACAGGGGATGCCTACCTCAGCACAACTGCTTAGCCAGGTAGACCAACCCAGACAGGACATACCTAAAAAAGCAACTACTCCCGGGAAGACTATCTCGCTATAAGATTGCTGCAGTGTTGAAAGTCCTTCCTCCCATTTCAGGCATAAATCGGCGGCTACGGTGGTAGCTGTCTTGCTCACGCTCCTTCTTTGCCCTCCCTTATAAGACGTGTGATGTTTACCAGAGGCAGATGAACCTCCTCTTCACTAGGTAGCAGCCGCAGCGTCGCCAAGACAGCCTTCGTTCCGGCTGAGGTTTCCTGTAGGTGGCTACCTATATGCCAGACAAAGCCTTGCTGTCCATAATATGGTTCTCGCTGAACGGTCACCAGGTCACCGATGGCAATGGCTTGCCGCTGTTCCCCAGCGGCCTCCTGCTCCATAGCTTCAAAAGACTCCGGGATAGGAACAACCAGTTCCGGGCGGGAGACCCCCACCCGCATTTGGGTGTTGGCATCTAACAGCACCATTCTACCTTGATGACTGATCATCTCCTGCAGGATAGGCGCGGGAATCGCTCCTTCCAAGCCTCGGAACAGGATTATGGGGAAGGGGAGTAGCATTAGCTGCCCCAGGTAACGCAGAGGGTTTTGGTTACTGAAAGCTTCAAGAACATCAAAGTCCAAATGTCCCAGCATAACTCCGGCGATGCCAACTTCCGCCATTTGTTGCAAAGCTGCTAGTGTTGCTCCCTGGGGAGCCACCAGAATCTTTTCAGCCATATGGGCGGTTATATCATGTACTTGCAAGTCGTGAGTCGCCTCTGCGCTAACCTGCAGGGTGCCACTGGCGACATCGCCGTAGCCAACGGTTCCTTGGTAGCGGTAGCCATAGCTGGATATCTGGCATACCCCCTGCTCCGGAATAGCAGTAACCACACCGTGAATCATGGCTTTAAGCTGGTTAATTTCGTGGAGAGGTATCATTTCTACATAGCCTTCTTCTAGAGAGATAGTGGTAATAAGGCAGGTATAAGGTGCTAACAGCTCTTTACTCTTGAACAAACGCTGCCCTGCCATAACCACAATGCGCCCATCCCCGGCAAAGCCCTGACCAGAACGAGCTACCTCTTGCCGGATGGGTAGGAACTCTTCTAAAAATTCCTCCAGGCTGATCTGCAACTTGGTAGCACTGATAATAATGGGTTTGCTGTCTTCAGAGTGCTGAGCACGGCTGCGCAGGTACACCGACCCTTGATGGGGGGAAATAACTGCTACATAGCCATCAATAGGGGAGGGGACTTCCTTGGTGTAAAAGAACTCGGTACTGGCGGCTAAAATATCGCCCTTGTTAATACTATCGCCCACCTTAAGCTGCATTTTATCAGCCAGTAAGGGTGCTGCCAGTCCTAAGGCGCGAGCCACCTCCACCCGTTGTAAAGCGCCGGGAACATATTCTAAGTTGGCAATGATACTGCCTGGCGCCACCAGATCCCCGGGGTTAACTAAAATAGTTCCCGGAGCCGGCAGGGTGCGGAGCTTGGTTATGGTTTGCATAGATAAACCTCCAGTCGCCTACAGACAATACTGTTAAGCTAACTCCTTAAAGGGGAAGGTTAGTTTTGCGGTGGTCGTCCTCGGGTATCGATTATGATACCACTGTCCCCTCCGGTTACCACAAAACGGCGAGGCCCGTGCCAAGTGGCGCCACCGGAGAGGGTGATCTCCAGGTTAGCACTTTCCTCTGCTGCCAAAGGGATCATTTCCACTCGACCGCCAGGGACAGTTATATCAAAAGAGCTACCCTGGGAAGTGCTACCCTGCAAACGGAGAGCGACAGCTCCCCCACGGGGAGTTCCCCAAGGAGCAATTACAGTACCCAGGGGAACTAAACAGTCTTGCCGCAAGGCCGAGAGAGCGCTGCTTTCGTCCATCATGGCGAAAACTCCCAAGTGAGGTAACATAAAGACGGAATCGACATAGAGCTTGGTTACCCCGCAAGGCTGTAAAGCATCCAGCAGCATTAAGGTAGCCTGATGGCGCTCTGGAGCATTGCACAGCACCCCTCCAGAGCCGATGATAATATCAAAAGCATCTACATGGATTTGACCAGGCTGTAGGAGTAACTCCGAAACAAAGATGCTGCGAGGTGCCTGGATGGTCGCCAGCTCCCGGTGATCTTGAAAAGCCAGCCGTATCGCCTCTCGAGCCACAGCCTGTTCTACCAATAAATCGGTGGTGGTTGCCGGTATGGAGATAGGGTGAAAGAGCTTAGCACCAATACTGCGCTTAACCTGGGTTAAACTTAAGTCAGGGGAGAGCCAATGCAATATATTTTCTAAGCCGGTAGTAGCCACCACATTGCCAATACTGTAACTCATGCCCAGGTTAGCGGAAACACTGCGGACATAACGACCTTCCACTACGGAGAAGATATCTGTGGTGGCACCTCCTATGTCGATGCATAATATATTGCTGTCAACCTGGCGGGCATAACGGGTGAGAATCTCGCCCACTGCGCTGGGGGTAGGCAGTAGGGGGTGAGTAACCAACTCCTGAAGATGATGATAACCGGGAGCGTGAGACATCACGTGCTCAATGAAGAGCTCATGGATAGCTTCTCGGGTAGGTGCTAGATTCTCCCCGTCCATAGTGGGGCGCAAATTGGGTACCACTTTTAGGTGGAAATCTTCGCTCAGCAGCTCTTCGACTACAGGAATGGCTCGGCTGGCACCGGCATATACTACAGGGAGGCGGTGGTGGTAACCAAACTTCGGTTTCGGTTTGGCGATCCGGATAAAATCGCACATCTCGATCATAAAGTTGATGTTTTGTGCTCCTTCAATCCCTCCCGAAAGGAGGATCATATCGGGGCGTAAGGTGCGTAACCTCTCCAGACGGTGGAAGTGGTGCCTGCCGTCATCCACGGTAAAGAGATCCAGTAAAACGGCGCCACCACCTAAAGCGGCTCGTTTGGCACTTTCGCCGGTAACATGGGAAATATTACCGCAGACGACCATCTGTAAACCCCCACCGGCAGAACTGGTGGCCAGGAAAGCATCGCAGATCAGCTGCCCCTCGGTTACCAAAGGGACACCACTGCGATCGCTGAGAGTTTGCAGAGCACGCCATACCCCAAGCATCACATCTTCGTCAGGCGCTTCCACCGTGGTGGCAGCCTCCCCCCGTTCCCGATAATGCCAAGTCTCCTCTTTATACTGGAAGAGTAGCGCTTTGGTGGTGGTACTTCCCACATCGACGATCACAATATTGTTGGTATTCACTGGCTGAGCCTCCTTACCATATCCAAGTAATCAGGCGCAACAGCAAGTAGCTGATGCCTGCCAAGGATAGAGATAAGGTGGTCATGCGTAAGGTAGTTTGCAGCAAGAAGTTTTGTCCCTGAGGTAAAACCAAACCCAGGATCAGCAGTAGGAGAATGAGCCAAGGTACACCTAGTAGCATATTTTGCATATCTGCGGGGCTGCATCTCATATGTAGGCATATTTGCAGCGCCAGTAGAACAAAGAGAAGAGTCCGCCAATGAAGGATGCTGCGCCAACGTATAGGTCGGCGGGTTAAGCCAGAGGGTAACAGATAACGGTAGAGCAGAAACAGCAACAGCAAAGGGAGTACTACCGGTGCTATACCAACGAAAAAATGTCCAATTTTGTGGACAATATTGTTGGTATTATAGCTATAGTGGACATAGCCCAAAACCGGGGAAGCAGGATTAAAGATAAAAGGGCGAAACTCGACAATATTATAGCCAAACAACAGAGCTACCAAGGCGTGGGAGCTCTCGTGAACAGCAGTCCCCACACTGGCAATCCACCAGCGTGAGGTAGTGCTGCCAATGACACTGCTGAGCAAAGCGTCGTTATGGTAGTTGAGGAAAGAGACACCTACTGCCAGGAGAGCGAGTAAAAAAAGCTGCTGGGTCATCAGGGAAAAAGCAGCTTTGCCACGTGACACCAAAGAGTGCCGATTCAGAGCTATCACCGACTTTCATGTTACGAATGCCCCAGGCTTATGCCAGTGAGAGGAAGAAACTACGCGACTATCATCATATCCGTCTGATTTTTGCGTTATCGCTAACAGCCTGTTTCCTGTCTTTCTTTCTTGGTAATTTAAATTCTGGCAGTGGCACTTTTTTTCCTGCAGTTAAGGTTATTGTATGCCATAGAACTTAGCAATGATTGCCGGGGGGATGGTCTGCTCTAAGGGAGGTATTAGGGAAAAGACCAAAGTAGTGCTGTCGCCACTAAAAAAACAACCTGCCTCAAAGCAGGTTGTTTTTTTAGGGAAAACTGATTGTGAGAGTTTACTGGTGCCGGAGGTTCGGTCACGACTGAGTTCACGCACCTCAGCATCAATGTGTTTTTCGTTGAAGGAAGCAAAACCCATCCTGACCGAGATCTGGTGTAGTTCCACAAGGAACGCGCTTGAACTTCCTTGCGAACTTACAGAAAAGAGAAGATTTATTACCTCCAAGAAATCTACACAACCGTCTTTGCTTCCTCGGCTTGCCTCTTACGTTTGGCTTTAGCGATCATTTCGCGGACAAAATCTGCATCATGCCGAAGATCAGCTCTGCGCTCTTCATCCGTCATGTTCTTTGTGCGTTCATAGTTCCATTCACGCAGTTTGCCTATGTCCTCGACTGTAAACTGAGGACTGAGAACGGGCTTCTCCATGACTACAAACCTCCTTCAGCAAGATCATGTGGCGAGTGAATACCAACAGGGAGATAGTTCAATCGAGTATTGACGTCGCGCACTCCGGCAATAGTCAGAGGTCGTACGATATGCCTGAAATTCCACGAAACAACCATATCGCAACCAGCCACAGAGCATAACGCCACATGTAAAGCGTCGTCTCTTCGCCTTTCCGTAAAAGCACCAGCGTCAATGTAAGCCTGAGCCAGCGACTTAACCTCGTCAGTATCTTGAAGCTCTGTATAATCGATACGTGTGAGGCAATCGACAAGCATTGACCTTTTTGGCTCCGAGCAGTTCCTAATCTCTTGTAAGACAACTTCGGAAATGAAAACCTCAAACTCTCCTGCTTCTATCCGCTCCCATAGCTTCCATGTATCAGCCATCCTGTCAGGTGCGTCGAGATGATCAAGGTGGCTGATCACAGTTGTTTCAATGTAGATTCTTAGCTTTCTAGCCAACACTGTCCCTCCAAAAATCATCAGGTGCTTGAGTTGACTGCATTATATCAATGGTTGCAGCTGTAGTCATTGGGCTACTCTTAGACTATACGACGCTATAAGATACGGTTGCGTAAAACTAAGGTTCGCAAATGACTATCTGGCCACATCTCGCTATATGGTCTTGTCCCTGCTTCGTTGTGTCTTTCAATTGTGGCTACTTCATCGGCTGTGAATGTATCTTCTGTGCCAAACTTAGGTCTATAAAGCGTTTCCAGCTCAAACGATCACTGAGCAGAAACTCGGTTGCATCATCAGACGTGTTATTAAGCTGTTGCAGGATGGTTATCTTGAACATCCTTAAGGGTGGAAGCGGTGGTCGACCGCCTTTGCCTTCTCTGGTTCTATCAGGTTTTGCTTTTTCCAGCAAGGGGAGAAAAATAGACCAGTTGATAGCCTTGTTGAGCCACTCTAGTTTGTCACCCGACATGCTTTCCTTTTTTTATATGAAACTCGTTTTTCTTTTACCTATGGGTTTTAGAGGTTACCTTAATCGTATAAATTCTCATCAGTGTCTCCCTTCCTACTCGCACTGTACCATCAAAACGCTAGTAGTGCGTCGATTTGAAGATGCTTCTAAAACTACGTTACTCATAGTTTTGATGATGTTGATTTGGGATTGATCCTGTCACAGTCACAAGTCTTGCTATTCTGTCTGCACTCGACATTCTCCTTCTTTACTGCCTCGCTTCTCTAAGAACGGCGGCGACGGCGAGGACGGCGACACACTTTTTAAGGGACTGCGAAGTAGACTACTAAAGTCGCGTTGTTTGGAAGCTTCTGTTCAACTCAGACAGAAGCTTCTTTCATGTGTGCTCGGCATGGGTGACAACTTGGCGGTGAAAGTCCGCTACAGACTTGGCAGTAGGAACTGTTAGCCAAAAGCAAGGGTGTCCACCGCGATGTGGAATCTGAAGGAAGCTGGAGGTAAAACCTCGACCTGACGAATATAAATCACATTAGGCACAACAGGGGCGGACGAACTCGCATTACAGAGCAAAGTCCAATACTGCCCGAACCCCACAGTGTAGATGTGGCAGGTGCATGAGGTGAAGGTTATTGCTCTTACCCGGGGAGGTCTCACAGGTAGGTGGAAACGGAGTATGAAGCCTGTAGTAACAACGAACT
>WREE01000039.1 GCA_009779515.1 Symbiobacteriaceae bacterium | reverse complement strand
CAGCGTATGGCTCATGCGTGAGATGGTATTGCCATTGTGGTCATAGCTATATTCCCTGACCTCGCTTAAGCTGAGCTCGTTATATCCGTCGCGGCAATTAGCAAGTGGGTGAAACAGTTTTCTGCTTTCATATACAACAACAAAGGGGCTGTCTCAATAAGAGAAGTCCAAAACCACAAAAATCAGGCTCGAAAGAGCCTGGTTTTTGTGGTATGATTCGAATATGCAACTACCCAATCATATGACCAGTACGGATTATACACTAGTGGACGAGGAATATCAACTGCAATCTCCGATGGAAATCGATGGCTTGATACCCACAGATGATTCGGTGAAGTTACTGAATGCGCTCCTGGAAAGGATGGATTACAGGAAGCTATATCGAGCGTATTCACGGGTGCCCCAATCCGGAACCAGTCCGAAAAGTCTGTTTAAGATCGAAGTGTATGGTTAACAAAAATTTTCTTTTTGGAAACTGTTCTCCTGAGTAAATGCCAAAGATACATGGGTAAAGAGCTGTCCCATCAAGGATACGTGATATCCTTATTGAGACAGCTCCTCGCCTTCAGAGTGCGCTCTTCGGCGAATTAAGTTATGTTCTTGCAATTAAGTTTGCTTTTTGCCGGGCATGTGATGCCATAAAGCGGTTACTTTTATCCTATAAGGTAAGTTAGGTAGAAAACATTATTCTTCACACCCCAGCCAAACAACGGGTAGGTTTGAAAGCGCTGTCCCCAAGCCTAATTGAGGATACCGAGTGCGGTTACGTAGTGGCGGCACTCTGCCGCCATGCTCCAGGTTACGGTGGCGGCAGAGTGCCGCCACTACATGAAACCTGTTTTCTACAGTCTGGAAAATGCCGCAGCCGGACTTTACTCCGGCTGCGGCATTTAATGTTAGCAAAGCTAAGGGCGTGAAGAAGGAGATTTCAGGTAGTCCAGCGAACCGTACGGTTAGAAAGTGCCTGGATACTTACATTTTTAAGGAGGTTTTTTAACAGGTGGATATCAAACTGGATTATACCCTGGATATGGTCAAAAAGCTCATGGCTATCGACTCCCCCTCTGGCTTCACCCACCAAGTGGTCGCCTATGTCGGCGAAATTGCTGCTTCCCTGGGGTTGAAGTTTACCCAAAACCAAAAGGGGAACGGCGTTATTACCCTACCCGGTGCCAAGCCCAGTGGCAGAGCGCTCTCGGCTCATGTGGATACCCTGGGACTCATGGTGCGCTCTGTGACCTCCGGCGGCACCCTAAAGTTTGTCCGTATTGGCGGATTGCAGCTCAACACTGCCGATGGCGAATACTGCACCATTCATACCCGTAGTGGCAAGGTGTATACCGGAACGGTACTCTCCACTAGCCCTTCAGGTCATGTCTTCCCCGATTCCTCCAGCAAAGCCCGAGATGAAGCCAATATGGAGATCCGTCTAGACGAAATAGTTAAAAACAAAGACGATGTCTTGAAGTTAGGCATTGCCCCTGGAGACTATATCTGCCTCGACACCAAAACGCAAATAACCCCCAGCGGCTTTATTAAATCCCGTTTTTTAGACGATAAGCTCTCGGCAGCCATCCTCTTAGGGGTACTGCACCATCTCAAGGAACACCAAATTACCCTACCCTACGATGTCAAGTTCCTGTTCTCCACCTACGAAGAGGTCGGCCACGGTATGGCCCAGATACCAGCGGATGTTACCGAGGTGCTGGCAGTAGATATGGGTTGCATCGGGTTAGACCTAAATTGCACCGAAATGGATGTCTCCATTTGCGCCAGAGATTCCTCCGGTCCCTACGATTACCATTTTACCTCTAAGCTCATTGAGCTTGCGCAAGCCGGAGGCATTGGCTATGCGCTGGATATCTACCCTCAGTACGGTTCCGATGTTTCGGCCGCTTTAAGGGCTGGTAACGATATTAAAGGAGCTTTAATCGGTCCTGGTGTGGCCGCCAGCCACGGGATGGAGCGCTCCCATATTAAAGCGGTAGAGAACACCATGAAGCTGGTGTTGGCCTACCTGCAAAGCGAGTAATCGGCTAGCCTAGGCATCCCGATAACACCTTTATTTAATACCAAAGAGCGGTTGCTTCCCTTTAGAAGCAACCGCTCTTTGGTTTTGTTTTATGCTCGTCCTAAATATTCGTTGCTGCGAGTGTCCACTCTAACAATATCGCCCTGGTTGACAAAGAAGGGGACGCGGATAACTGCTCCCGTTTCTAAAGTGGCAGGTTTGGAACCGCCGGTGGCAGTATCACCACGAACGCCTGGCTCGGTGAAGGTAATTTTTAATTCCACCACGTTGGGGAGCTCAATGCCTATAACCCGCTCTTCAAAAAGCTGCACGACAATATTCATATTCTCCACTAAATAGTTAACTCCGTTGCCCAGGTCGGCAGGAGTAAGGGAGATCTGCTCGAAGCTCTCGTTATCCATAAAATGGTATTCATCGTCTAATTTATAAAGAAATTGCATGGTTCGGGTATCCACCCGGGCGCGGTTGAGTTTTTCTCCGGCGTTAAAGGTGCGTTCCTGAACAGACCCGGTGCGCAGGTTCTTCATTTTCGTGCGGACGAAGGCGGCACCCTTGCCCGGCTTAACATGCTGAAACTCGACAATACTCCAGGCATCGCCGTCAATCTCCACGGTGAGACCGGTACGTAAATCGTTAGTGCTGATCAAAGGCACTTCCTCCTTTAGGGCAAATATGACCGCTATTAAAGAACAATCAGTTCCTTGGTGGTGTGATTTAAGGAGCGACGCCCTTCCTCGGTGATGAGAACGGTGTCTTCGATACGCACGCCACCCCAGTTGGGGATGTAAATGCCCGGCTCAATAGTGACAACATTCCCTGCCACAAACTCGGCTTCACTGCGTTGGCTGGCAGAGGGTCCCTCGTGCACCACCCTGCCGATACCGTGCCCTAAGCTATGGCCAAAATATTTGCCGTAGCCGGCGTCGTTAATGGTGTTGCGGGCAACCGCATCCAGCTCCACCCCGCTAATACCGGGGGCTGCCGCATTGTAAGACCGCAGATGAGCCGTGAGTACCGTCTGGTAAACCCGCCGCTGCTCATCGCTAGGCTTACCCACGACAACGGTGCGGGTAATATCGCTGCAGTAACCTCCATAGCGGGCGCCGTAATCCATGGTGACAAAATCTCCCACCTGGATAATTTTAGTGGTTGGCTTACCGTGAGGCATGGAGCTTCTTTTACCGGAAACCACAATGGTATCGAAGGCAAAAGTGTCGGCACCCATTTTTTTCAGGGTATATTCCAGCTCAATAGCCACATCTTTTTCACTGATGCCCGCCCGGATAACCCCCAAGATATGCAAGTAGGCATGGTCGGCAATTTCGGCTGCTTTGGCGATGAGTGCAATTTCGTCAGCATCTTTAACCTGGCGCAGCGTCTCGATGATACTGCGATAGGGGGTGAGGGTGATCTCCAAGTTAGCCTCGCTAAAGGCTTTTTGGAACCCCTCTAACTGAGCATGGGTGCAATGATTGGCTTCAAAGCCTACTTCCTTAATGCCTAAACTGCCAAGGAGATCCCCCACAGTGGCGGCGGGACTCTCTCGTTGGGAGATAATATTCCAACCCGGTGCCTGCATAGAGGCCTGCTCCTGGTAAATAAAGCCTACCACCAGGTAAGCCTGCTCCGGCGTAATGAGAACTGTTCCCGATGAACCGGTGAAGCCACAGAGGTACGCGCGGTTCTCGCCATAGGTTACCAGGATAGCCGGCAGGTTCTCCTTCTTCATGGCTTGGCGCACCGCTTCGAGACGCTGCATGCTCACAAAAAAACCCCCTTAGTTAAATTATCTTAAACTCCGTATATGACTTAAAGGCCACAGCACCGCAATACCGCGACCGCTGATATCGTTTAAATTGACGTAGTTGGTGGTAACCCAGGCACGGCTATCTTTACTATAATTGCGGTTGTCACCCATAACAAAGATATGCCCTTCGGGAACATGATAAGGTCCGTAGCGACCTAAGGTATCTACCGCCAAGTACGGCTCATCCAGAAGCTCACCGTTGATAAAGACTTTCGTTTCTTTGATCTCTACCGTTTCCCCCGGCAAGCCAATAACTCTTTTCACATAAAGCTCCTCTGGCGTATCGGGGCAGGGAAAAACAACGATTTCACCCCTTTTGATAGGGGTAAAACGCCGGGTGAACTTATCGACTAAAATACGCTCGTCGATATTGATAGTGGGAATCATGGAGCCAGTTGGCACTAAAGGAATAATGAAAATAAAACGGGTTACCAGTAAGGAGATAACCAGGGCGATAATAAATTCTCTGACAAACAAAAGAGCCTCCCGTACAATAGAGCGGTTAACCGGAGTAGGTTCGGCACTGGCATTTTCGGGGGAGGAGTTTGCCTCCTCCGGCTGCTGGGTAGGTTCCTTGCGCTCCTTCCAAAACTTGAACATGGGTATTAGACCTCCTGAAACGATATGCGACATGTAACAAGCTATTATACCATAAATTATCCTGAGAGATTTTGTCTAATCCGGTAGCTATTAGGGAGATTGTACCCGGAAGCGCTGGACTACCGCATCCCAGATAAGAGCTTCCTGCTCCTCCTCCTTTTGCGCAGCATTCACCATAAGAATACGCTCCGGATTCTCTCGTGCCAGTTGCAGGTAGATTCCTCGTACCCGTTCCTGATAAGCATCCTCTCGGCTCTCAATGCGGTCTAAAGGCGCTAAGCGACTCTGCAAGCGCTGCCGCGAAGTGGTAACATCTAAATCACAGAGAATGGTTAACTCCGGCTGCAGACCTGCGGTAGCCAGCTGGTTAATAGCAGAGATGAGCTCTAAGGGAAGATAGACCCCTTGGAAGGCCAAGCTGGAGTCGATATAACGGTCGGAAATGACAAAAGCGCCTTGTTCCAGAGCCGGGCGCACCAACTCGCTAATATGCTGAGCTCGATCGGTAGCGTAAAGAAACGCCTCGGCAAGAGGAGCAATCTGCAGGTCACGCCGCTCCTGGACTAAAGCCCGCAGCTCTCTACCCAAAGGGGTTCCCCCGGATTCTCGCGTACAAACCACCTGCAACCCCTGAGCCAGCAACCTGCGCTGCAGCCGCCCAATCTGAGTGCTTTTACCGGCGGCATCTAACCCTTCGAAGGTTATAAAAGGCATGTTTTTATCTCCATTTTAATTCCCTGTCACCGTCTAAAGGCTATGAGATCTGCTAGGCGGATAGCCGCTAGGTAGAGTAAGTAGATGGGAGGACCCATTATTTGGTTTAAAAGTCGGGTTACCGAAAGGAACATCAGAACTAACATCCCCATCGAGCTGTTGAAATCTCGGTAGATACGTGCCATATGGTAGGGTAAAAACTGCATGAGAACTTTGGAGCCATCCAGCGGCGGGATCGGCAGCAGGTTAAAAACTGCCAGTGAAGCGTTGTACACGACTACCCCATCCAGCACCCGCATGAGGTAATTAACTGGAATGGTGTGGGGTAAGATAAGGTAGAGTACCCCCATCAGGATACCGGTTAACAGTAGGACGATGACGTTACTAATAATACCTGCTAAAGACACTGCCAGTTGCCCGTTACGATAATGACGAAAGTTAGATGGGTTAACCGGCACCGGTCTGCCCCAACCGAAGCGGAAGAAGACCAGGCAGATTAGCCCTACGGGATCCACATGAGCCAAAGGGTTAAGGGTAACCCGACCGTTCCAGTAGGCGGTAGGATCACCACAACGGTATGCCACCCAGGCGTGAGCAAATTCGTGGACGGTAAGCCCGATAAGCAAACCTGGGATCATAAAAATAAAATCTGGCCTGATGATACTGTTAATCCAGCTCAACTTTTCACTCCTACTCCCTATGGTAATAATTGGCACATTAACTTGGGTCCCCGGCTGGCGGTTACCAGCAACTGCTGCAACAACCCGGTAGCCGGCACAGGGTAGGGGTAAGGCAGGGAGCAGGACAAATAATGCTCGCTGTAACCCTCCGCCAGAGGCTCGCCTTCTCTTTTCTGCTCTAAGACTGCCCATACCTTTTTTCCGACGAAGGTCGCCGCATATGCCGCCGCCATTTCCTCACCCAGTTCAATCAAATCTCTGCTGCGGCGTTGAGCTACCTGCCGAGCCACCTGCTGAGGCATAGTAGCGGCCAGGGTGTGAGGTCGCCGGGAGTAACGAAAGACGTGTAAACGTGAAAATGCCATTTCCCGGCAAAAGTCCATGGTTTGTTGAAACTCTTTTTCATCTTCCCCGGGAAAGCCTACGATAATATCGGTCGTTAGCGCTAGACCGGGAAGATAGTGGCGTAACAGCGCTACCTTCTCCCGGTAACTCTCCGTGTCATAGCGCCGCTCCATACGCCTAAGGGTAGCATCACAACCGCTTTGCAGGGGGAGGTGTAGATGGGCACACAGTTGGCTGTTGTGCGCCATAAGCTCGATAAGACGGAGGCTAACCTCCGGCAGCTCCACCGAGGAAAGGCGAAGCCTGGGCAGGTTAGGTAGCGCCAACAAAGCTGCCAACAGGTCTGGCAGAGTAGAAGCCTGTGAACTGTGTTCTCCTGGAGAAGGAGTGAACTGGGCTTCTACTCCGCCACGGGAACCGTGGCGCAGAAGCGGAGCTTCTGTAAGCATTTCAGGACATGCGCCTGAAATGCGACGGGGGTTTGGGGGCGGGTAGCCCCCATCTATCAAAGTAGAAGCCTGTGAACTGTGGCTCTGGAACGTAGTTCCAGTAAGGGGAAACAATCCGTGTCTACAAGACCCGGGGTCCCCGCGCACTAGTGCGTGGGGTGGAAGCTCATGTTGAGTAGACCAGTCTTGCCCCCAGCGTGCCAGGTGGATACCAGTGAGGACTAGCTCCTGGTAACCTTTATCTCTACACCAGATCACCTCGGTCATTATCTCTTCCAGGGAGCGGCTTCTTTCTCGCCCACGTAACCTGGGGATAAGGCAATAGCTGCAGTGATTGTTACAGCCATCCTGGATTTTTACTAAAGGACGGCTGGGAGTAGCGGCAGGGAGGTTATCGCAAGGAGAGGCAGGTGGCGTAAGACGCTCCCCTAACCCGCTGAGGTTAGCAATTAGCAGGGACACTGCCTCTTCTTTGTGGGCATTAGCTATCTGTAGCTCAGCTTGAACCTTACTGCCAATTTCCGGGTCGGCATCGACAATACACCCTAAAAGGAGTAAAAAACTCTCGGGATGTTCCCGTTTAACCCCTCGGGCAACTTGCCTGGTCTTAACCTCCGCCTGGTTAGTCACAGCACAGCCATGAATAATATAAATATCAGCAGGTTCTTCCCAGGGAACCAAGTTAAACCCCGCTTGCTGTAGCTCTTGAGCCAACTTACTGCTTTCGTAGCTGTTGACCTTGCAACCCAAGGTATAGATAGCACAGCTTAAAGACACTTTAGCGGTCTCCCATATCGCCATAGTGGTAAAGGGTCATGGCCAGCATAGCTATGGAAGCGGTTTCACTGCGCAGCACCCTAGGACCAATAGATACCGCCAGACAACCGGCAGATATAGCTTCTTCTATTTCAGAATCGGCAAAGCCTCCTTCAGGTCCCACCAGAATTGCCAGTCGTTTAAGGTCGGGAAGCGCCGCCAAAGCTCCTTTGAGGCTGAGCTTATCCTCGTTTTCCCAAGCTACCAGAACCAAGTCGAACTCCTTGCTCTTCTCCAGCCACTGGCTTAAGGTGAGAGGTGCTAAAACCCGAGGGGCAATCGAACGCCGCGACTGTTCGGCAGCTTCACTGGCAATCTTTTGCCAGCGCTCCAGGCGGCGAGGTATCTGTTCCTCTTGGAGCTTCACAATAGTCCGTTGGGTAAACAGAGGTTGAAAAACCGTAGCCCCCAGCTCGCTGCACTTTTGCAGCACAAAATCCCAGCGCTCTCCCTTGGGGAGTCCCTGGGCGATGGTTACTTGAAGCTCAGGCTCGGAATCTACTTTATAGCTATCTTCAATTTCACCAATGGCAATATCATGCTCCACATGGTTGAGCTTTACCAGGTAGACATGGCCCCGACCATCCAGACATTCTACTTTATCGCCCGACTGCAGGCGCAACACACGTTGAAGGTGGCGCACATCATTGCCGGTAAGAGTTATTAAGCCACTACGCTTCTGGTCAGGCAAAATGAAGAAACGGGGTAGAGCCACAGTTGACATCCTTTCATGCTGCTAACTTAAGGTTACTAAAATACATTGTTAATTTCGTCGCCAAGGTTACAGGGTAGACTAGCTTCTGCTCTGCTAGATGGGGGCTACCCGCCCTCATCTATAATGCCATGGGTGAACGCAGTTCATGGGCTTCTACTTAAAGCGAGAGCCACCCAGCCGTCGGCGCTTAGTTGCTCCATTAAGCTGAAGCTCCCGAGTGCCAAAGCTGCCAACACATCCTCCAGGCGCTCTTCTAAAATACCTCCGGCGATAAAGACACCACCGGGTGCTAAATAGCGAGGAACCGTGTGCTGTAAGAGGTCAATAATGACATCGGCCACAATATTAGCTACTAGCAGCTGGGCGGGAGGTATATGCACTTCGTGGAGTTCACCCTGGTGTACACCGATGCCAATATCTATATCATTGAGCTTCAAATTGTTCTTGGTGCTGGAGATGGCTAAAGGGTCGATATCGATAGCGTCTACCCTGCTCGCCCCCAGTTTAGCGGAAGCGATGGTAAGAATACCGGAGCCACAGCCGATATCGAGTACCCTACTCCCCGGGATGAGCCATTTTTCCAGAAGCTCCAGGCAGAGGCGGGTAGTAGCGTGATTACCGGTACCAAAAGCTAACCCTGGATCCAAAATAATTTGCAGTCTATCCGGAGAGCCTTGCCTCTCTTCCCAAGCTGGCACAATTAACAGCCTTTGGCCAATCTGTAGAGGCTTGTAGTAGGCTTTCCAGGCTTCTCCCCAGTCTTCATCAGGAATAACTGTTGTCGTTAGAGTTGCCGAGCCAATAGCTAAGCCATATTGCGTTAGAGCGTTAATTTCCTCCTGGATAGCTGCTACCGGTAGCACGGCAGAGGCAACCACCGGGAACCAGGCACGCAGCAAAGCCTCCCCCTCCGGATCCCAACCTGGGGGAATTTCCACGTAGTCCCAAGCTCCCCTGGAAGGTTGTTGCTGAGCTAACAAGCGAGGATCGTCGATCTCCACGCCGGTAGCTCCGTAGCGCATCAATATTTCCGCTGCTGCTTCCAGAGCCTCGTGATTAAGGCTGACGGTAACTTGCAACCATTGCATAACAGCCCACTCCCCTATACCTTTACTCCGGCAGTTCTAAAGGTTCAATTTTAACCAGTCTGGCAAAAACGATAAGCCGGTTGAGGCGGTCGGCAGAGCCGATAACCGGGTCACAGGTAATCAGGGTCAGTATATGACTTTCGTCTTTAATAGGCAACAGTACCCAGGTATCGTATTTGGTGACGATCATGCTAGTATATACAGCGTAAGTATATTCATATCCCTGGAAAACCAGCTGCACCAGGTCGTCTTCTTGCAAGCTATCCAGATAGCGAAAAGGTTGCTTGCCGGAGTATAGAGCATGAACGCGATGAGCCGAGATAGCGCAGTTGCCTTCCTCTCCGGGCATAGCTGTGCCGGGCACATGCCCGACCCCGACAATAAGCTGGCCATCCGTCCCTTCAAAAAGATTTTCGCTCAGCGCCAAACGTGGAATTTTAACATTACCCAACAGGATAAAGTTGGCGTTGGCATACTCCAGGTAAGCGATATAGGGGTCTACCCAAGGCTCCTCTTCTTCTGTCTCTTCTTCCACTTCCTCTTCCTCTAGAACGGCCGAGGTTTGCCCGGCAAGACCGGGAAGGATGGCAGCTCGGGAAGGAGTGCGCGTTAAGCGGCTCTCGGTTAGGAGGGCTTCCTGTAGATCGCTATAGTTAATGTAGGGAAAGCTGGGAAGTGGAGCATTGGGTAGCCGTATCTCGTTAGCCTGGGCGTTATTAATGGTCGCCCAGGGGTAATTGTAAATCTCCAGCCCCAAAGGAATGGCTATACAAATGATGCCGAAAGCGATGAGCCAGTTAGCCAGTTTGGGTAACGACGGTAATTTAAAAGGCAAGATAGTCACTCCCTTTCCGTGGTAGCCTGCTAACGGCGGGGTTGGTTACGGCGACGTAGCCAATAGTGGCGACCACGCCACAGGATAAGCCCCAAAACGGCTGGGTAAGCCAGCAGTTGCCAGTTAGAAGAGAGCCCTTCGGAGAGAAGCGGTTTCGTTGGTGCAGTTTTCGCCGATACCTTATCGCAGCTCTCAACATCGCTGGAAGTAGTTTCCTGGGGAGCAAGGGGGGTGGTTGCCGTTAGATCCACCTCTGAGAATGCCGAAACTATTTCCGTTAGCTCCCAAGACTCAGGCAGATGCTCAGCTTCGCCTTCCTCCTGGGAGAGAAAGTCGGGAACCGGATTCTCCAGCAGGGTCATAACTCCCTCCTCTGGCTCCTCCAGAGCCGGAGTTGTCGGATCGGCTAATGTGTCCGGCAACTGAAGGGCACTGTTCTGAAGCTCTTGGTGCAGCGCCTGGTGAGCTTCTGCTCGGGCAACCCCAGCTGGATAGGCATAATGCCCAAGGGTAGAGCGGGTAATCATGTACCCCAGTCTATGCTGGAGTTCCTGGAAATGCCCTCGAAGCAAGACTATCTGCGTTATCGCCACCAGGATAAAGGAGGAGCTCATACCCGCCAGAGTCGAGAGCAGAAAAGGAAAAGTACCCAGAAGGGTGAGCGTGTGGGCGGCAATAAGAGGTAAGCCTATGCTCAGCACCACCGAAATATTAAGATAACTTCGTTGCTCTACCAGACAAGTCAACACCGTGTTGTAAGCCACCCAAAGAAAGGCTTGCAGAGATCCCTCCAAAAGATAAAGGAGTATGATATCGGTTTGCCCGAAGATGCTAAAAAAGGGTAACGCCAGAGAGACGGTTAGGCCTAAGAGAGCGTTTAAAATAGCTCCTCCCCAGTAATAAGAGACAAAAGAGAGTGCCACGCCGCTATTCATGGCTTCCAGCAGCTTCTGGCGCCAATAACGTCCGTAAGCCACGGTAAAAGCTCCACTGAGTATCCAGCTGAACATAAGGAGATAAACGGCAATAGGTGCCAGCAGCTCCCAGGAAGTCTCACGGACAAGAGCAACTTGGAAACCATAGTAAAAATAGCTACCTATGGCGAATGCTACCAGCGCCGTACGCGCCAGAGCTGCGCCAGGGGTGACTGGGCTTTGCGCTCTCTCCAAATCCATAAAGCGCCACCTCTTTGTTGATTATCTAACCGGGACGATTACCATCGTCCCCTACGATTTGTACAATCGATTGTGTACACACATTCCGGCGGGACGATTACCATCGTCCCCTACAAAATGACCGTTGCTACATTGAAACAACCCAATCGTCGTGTAACCGTGACTAATTAATCACTGCACCATATTGGCAATGGATTTTCGTAGGGGCAGATGGCAATCTGCTCGTTGATGCGGAGTAGAAGCCTGCATCTATCATGCCATGGGTGAACGCAATTCATGGCTTCTACTCTCATTTAGCATCTTGCAGCATTTCGCTCTGGCGTTCTTCCAGGAACTGATTAGTATATAAAGTATAATAATGCCCCCGCTGCCGCATAAGCTCTTGGTGGTTCCCTTCTTCGATAATCTTACCCTGGGCGATAACCAGAATGCGATCGGCTGAGCGCACCGTAGATAGACGATGAGCGATGACGAAGCTGGTGCGCCCCGCGAGAACCTTCTGAATCGTGCGTTGAATAAGCAGCTCGGTTTCGGTATCTACGGAACTGGTCGCCTCGTCTAAAACAAAAAGGCGGGGATTAGCCAGCATGGCTCGAGCAAAGGAGACCAACTGCTTTTCTCCCGTGGAGAGCTTACCGCCCCCTTCCCCTACAGGGGTTTCATACCCCTCCTCCATCTCTAAGATAAAAGGTTCGGCATAGACTAAGCGAGCAGCTTCCTCCACTTCGGGATCGCTGGCTTCTATACGCCCGTAGCGGATATTTTCCCGAATAGTTCCCGCAAAGAGATGAGGCTGCTGCAAGACATAACCCAGGTTGGACTGCAGCCAGAGTTGGGAACGCTCGCGCACATCGCGACCATCAATTAAAACCGTGCCACTGCTCGGTTCATAGAAACGACAGACCAGGTTAACAATAGTGGACTTACCGGAACCGGTCTCCCCCACCAAGGCGATAGTCTCCCCGGCAGCTACCTCCAGGTTGAACTGCTCCAGTACCGTTTCTCCGTTCTTATACCGAAAAGTAACATCCTGAAAAGTGACAGCTCCTTGCATCTCTTCCCAGTTCTCCCGCTTAGGAGCAAAGTTATCGCCATAGCGTGCTTCTACCTCCGGCGTGTCTTTAATTTCCGGCTCTGTCTCTAGGAGGGTTATCACCCGCTCGGCAGCGGCCTGGGAAGATTGCAGTTCAGCAAAGATACGAGCAATCTCCCGTACCGGATCGAAGAAGGAGACCGCATACTGTAGAAAAACTACCAGAGTACCCAGAGAGAGGGAACCTACAGCTGCCAACCGCCCCCCCTGGGTAAGAGCGAAAGCAGCGCCAACTGCCCCTAACGTGGAAACTACCGGGTAAAAGAGTGCCGAATACTTAGCTGCCCGCAGAGAAGATTGCCGCATCTCGCCAGTAAGCCCTTGAAACTCCTGCAGGTGACGCTCCTCTAAACCTAAGCTCTTGGTGGTGCGCCCTCCCATTATTCCTTCGTTAAAACTGCTGGTAATTTTAGAGTTAGTCCGGCGCACGGCGCGAAAACTGGCGAGAATAATGCGTTGGAAATATAAAGAAATAACTACCAAAAAGGGGATAACCGCCAAGACAATTGTTGCCAGACGCACTTCCAAAAGCAACATGGTAGCAGCGGTAATAATGATATAGCTGAAGCCCCAAAAAAAATCTACCAGCACCCAACCGATGGTATCCCCTATCCGTTGGGCATCTCCCGCCATACGAGCCATCAGGAAACCTACCGAAGTAGTATCGAAAAAGGAGAAAGAAAGCTCCTGCAACTTTTTAAAACCTCGGGAACGGATGTCGTAGGTCACCCCGGCTTCCACTTGGCCGGCAGTTCGGATAAAGATATACACCAACAACCCTTGGATAGCGATCATAGTGACCCAGCCGCTGAGAATAAGGGGCAGACCCTGGCTGGAACGAGGAACCACATGGTTATCAATGAGAGTGCGGTTGATATAGGTTAAGGCTACATCCACAGCAGCGGAGACGACCATACAGGAGGCGATGGTGAGTAGATGGAAGCGGTAAGGGTAGGCAATATGGAAAACTCGTCGCCATAATTCTGGATCAAATTGCTTAGTATAATCTTCCTCTTCCTGGAAATACATAAAGTCGGTTATGCCCTCATTTCATCGGCAACCAGATTTATAGCACTCTGGATGCTGTAGATTCTTTGATAGAGCCCCTCTTGTTGTATCAGCTCCTGATGGGTACCCTGGGTAGAAATTTGCCCCTTTTCAAAGACAAAGATAATATCTGCCTCCTGGAGGGTGGTCAGTCGGTGGGAGATGATAAAAGTAGTCACTCCCTGGCGCCTTTCCTTGAGGGTAGCTCGGATAGCAGCATCAGTTTCGGTATCTACGGCGGAAAGAGAATCATCAAAGATAAGTATATCGTTGTCCTTCATAAGAGTGCGGGCAATAGCCACTCGCTGCTTTTGCCCTCCCGAGAGGGTTACCCCGCGCTCTCCCACGATGGTACTGTAACCTTCCTCAAAGCCGGAGATAAATTCGTGAGACTTGGCTGCTAAAGCAGCGCTTTCGATCATCTCCCGGGGGGCCTCGGGAGCAGTAATAGCAATATTTTCCTGCAGCGTGCGTGAGTACAGGAAAGGTTCCTGCAACACCATACCAATACGGCTGCGCAAATGCTTTTTGCTCATCTCGCGAATATCGATACCGCCAATGGTGATAGCGCCGGCATCCACTTCGTAGAGCCGTTGCAGCAGAAGCATCATACTGGTTTTCCCCGAGCCGGTGGCGCCTAAAATAGCCACTGTCTTACCGGCTGGAACGGTTAAGGAGAGGTTATGCAGCACCTGTTTCTCCCCTCCATATGAGAAGGAGACATGGTGGAAAACAATATCTCCATTCAAAGGAGGGGTGGCTTTCTCAGGGTCGTAATTCTCCT
>WREE01000038.1 GCA_009779515.1 Symbiobacteriaceae bacterium | reverse complement strand
CGCTATATTAAGCAAGAATCCGGCATAAACAGATACGAACTGGAAACTTTTTTCCCCACTTGACGGCAGGATTTTAGCGAGGGTCAAGCGAATGGGAGAGTTAATAAAATTACCAAAGGACGGTGTCGCCCATGCTCAAAGAGACTTTAGCTGCTGTCCAAAAGAGCTTTTCCGGAGATCGCGCCTTCCATCATGTAGCCGAGGTAAGCCAGCATCACCGCATTCAATCCAGTCCCGGGTTTCGCGATGCTGCCAACTACTGCAACACCTTTTGGCAGGGAGTAGGGGTAAGCAGTCAGGTGGTCTCTTATCCCAGTGATTTTGGCATTAAGTACTGGACACAACGGATGTGGGAGGAGTGGAGCTGTCAGGAAGGTGTTTTAGAACTTACCGCTCCCACTTATCAACTGCTGGCAGACTACTCCATCGACAAAATATCCCTTATCCAGCGTAGCTATGGCACTCCTCCCCAGGGGGTTCAAGCACCACTTATTATGCTGGACAAGGGAGACGAAGAGGAACATTATCCCGAAGTGGACTTTACCGGGGCGGTAGTTTTTACCGGGGGAGATTTGCAGTCAGTGCGCCAGTGGGCAGTGGAAAAGAGGGGCGCCATAGGGATTGTAATCGATCGTCTGGCAGAATTCCCTCCCGTTCGCCACCGCTATGATATCCCCGATGCTATGCAATATACCTCCTTTTGGTGGACTGGTAAGGAGAAGCCGTGCTTTGGTTTTGTCCTTTCTCCCAAGAGAGGTGATATGCTGCGAGCTATCTGCCAACGACAAGCAGCCGCTCATGCTGCCGATCCGGAGCAAGCTAAGTATCCCCAAGTTTTGGCCAAGGTAACTTCACAGCTTTATCCCGGCGCTATTGAGAATGTGGAAGCTTTTATTCCTGGCGTCAGCGATGAGGAGATCCTCCTGGAAGCTCACCTCTGCCACCCCCAGGCTTCGGCTAACGACAACGCTTCGGGTGTGGGGGTTCTACTGGAAGCAGCCCACTGTCTGCAAAAGCTGATTGACAATGGCACCTTGCCTAAACCGCAGCGGGGAATTCGCTTTCTCTTAATCCCGGAAATGACCGGAACTTACGCTTGGTTGAGCCAAAACGAAGGTAAAATACCCCAAATAAAAGCCGGGCTCAACCTGGATATGGTAGGTGAGAAGCAGGAGCTCTGCCAAGGTCCTTTAGTTGTGGAATATCCTCCCCAGGCCAGCCTCTCCTTTGTGGGTGACTTAGCCGCCGCTATCTTGGACGGGGTAGCTTTGGAAGCCAAAAATCTAGGTGGTAGTAGCAGTTACGCTCTCTTTAAACATAATACGGCTCCCTTCTCCGGCGGCAGCGATCACTATATTTTATCGGATCCTACCGTAGGTATTCCTTCTCCTATGCTTATTCAATGGCCAGATAAGTTCTACCATACCAGTGCCGATACCATTGACAAAGTCGATCCGCAAATGCTTTATCGGGTAGGTTGTCTTACAGCCACCTATGCTTGGTGTTTAGCCAATATTGGTAGCCAAGACCTCCCCTGGCTCCTCAGTGAGTGTCGCCTCCGTTTCTTAACCCAATTAGGTCAGGTACTGCAAAGCTCTGCTTATGCCGCTGTCTATATCAACCGCGAGGAGCTGCCGCTGCATTTAGCTGAAACCCACGATCAGGTGCGGCATCTTCTCTTTGTGCGCAACGAACAGATCGCCAGTATGCAAGCCTTCCTGAAAGAAAGTGAGCAGGAAAGCTTTGCTAAGACTCTGGAGCGGGAAAAAGGGGTGCTGTTGCAGCTTGCCAAAGCACTCTGGCAGGAACACAAAGAGAGCTTAGCCTGTCAGGAAGAAGCTCCTCCTCCTGCCGAGGAAACAGATGCCAACTATTTGCGTGTGCCTAAGCGCACCTTTAGGGGACCTTGGAGCAATCGTGGCTGGATCGAGACCCTCCCTCCGGAGGAGCAGGAAGCCTGGCGTGCCTTCAACCGACGCTACGGTCGGCGAGGCAACTCCACCATTCTTAGTTATTGGATCGATGGCAAGCGTAATATTGCTAAGCTGAGCCACTTGGTGGCTATGGAGACCGGCAGTAGCGATATTGCTTACTGCGCTGAGTATTTGGATTGGCTAGCTAAGCTCGGCTTAATTGCGTGGGTTTAGTACTGTAAAATATTTTACCTCTCTCTCTTGACGACACTTGATAAAATGGGTATGATAGGCAAGTCCCTTAAGCGCAGCCAGTAGGTTTTTATAAGCGTTAAGTCATTTGGGTGCGTAGCTCAGCTGGGAGAGCGTTGCATTCGCATTGCAGAGGTCGTGGGTTCAAATCCCATCGCATCCACCAAGACAAAACCCTGAGACCCCAAGCGGTTTTAACCGCTTGGGGTCTCAGACTGTAGAAAAACCGGTTATTCCTTCTTCCAGGCGGTAGCAATAACCGCCACCTGTAACGCTGGGTTACCTTCAGCCTCCAGGTGTATCCCGAGAGGCTGCTGATAGCTTTTCATACGGAAGAGGCTGCCCGAACTCAGGGATACCCTACCTTCAGGGAACAGTTCCGGACAAACCAGAGTCACAGGGTGCAAGCAGTAAATCCACATGAGCTGGTCTGGATGATAGAGAGCAGTCGACTCCTTGGGTACTGCTAACAGCACTCCTTCCCACCCTGCACCCAGCATGAGGTTCAAATCGGTGCATTGCCCGAAGGATGTAGTCGGCACACCACCATCGAATAGATATGACTTGAACATATCGAGAGCAAACTCGGAGTCACCAACATGCTTTAGCTTGATAGCCGAGGTAAGGGGCATGATGTGACGGGTGTAACCGGGTAGCAGGGTAAAGTCAGAACGCTCCTGGTTGATATCGGCGCTGGACAAACGCACTTGGAAGGTGCGTTCGGCGTAGGATGACTCCTTCGGATAGATCGCCAGTTCCCGAGTCACCCCACCGCTCCACGGTGATGAGGGGATATTATATGCCTTGACTATTTCGTAATGAGGCATGACTAACTCTAACACCTGCTCCAGAAAGCCGTGAGAAGCATGGTGCGTTCTAGGGAAGCAGCTAGTTCAATATATTCGTGGAGAGCATGACCGCCGTCTCCTACGGCACCTAAGCCGTCTAGAGTGGGGATACCGGCAAAAGAAGTAAAGTTGCCATCTGAGCCTCCTCCGGTGGCAATTTCGTTAATGGCAAAGCCCATATACTCTGCCGTGGCTTGCAGCTTATGGAATAATGCCATATTGCCGGGAGTTTTTTCGAAGGGTGGTCGGTTTAATTCGCCTAAGATATCCACGGTGATACCTGGACGGCTCGGCTTGATAGCCTGAACCTGGCTCAACAGACGCTCACCTTCAGCAGCAGTGCGTACCCGAAAGTCTGCCTTGAGGGAACATTCAGCAGCAACCACATTGCGCCTGGTGCCTCCCTGAATAAGACCTACGCTCACAGTGGTGCCCAGTTCCAAGTCGGTGAGGGAGTGGAGGTAGCTGACAATTTTGGCAGCTTCATCAATGGCAGATAGCCCTTGTTCGTAATTACTGCCAGCATGACTAGCTAAACCGGTTACCCGGACATCAATCATCCCCACTCCTTTGCGCTCGGTCTTGATCCCTCCCAGATAAGAAGGCTCCAATATTAGCGCAGCCTCATATAGCGAAGGGTTTGCTAAGATGATCGGTTGGGAGGTGGGACTGCCCACTTCCTCGTCGGAATTGTAAAGTAAATAGACAGTTTTATCGAAGGGGAGTTGTAGGTCCTGGATAGCTTTGAGTGACCAAATAGAGGAAATAATACCAAACTTCATATCAAAAACCCCAGGTCCTTTGATAATATCTCCCTCATGGGAAGTATCTTTCGCACCTACATCCCATACCGTATCGTAGTGACCAACCAGTAGCATGTTACGGGCGCCGTTGCCAACTTTAAAGAGCACGTGATCGGCAAAGTTGGCGGAAGGGTAGCGAGTGCCGGTTACGCCCAAGCGCCGTGCAACTATTTGGCAAAGAATATCGCAACAGTCGTTAGCTGCTGCTTTGTTGTTAGTGGGGCTTTCAGCGCGTACCAATTCTAATAAATCTGCTACCAACTCGTCTTGGTACTGAGCAAAAAAAGTTTTAATTCGTTCAGAAATAGTTTCCGCCATGAGGTAGCCTCCTTCATATGCATTCATGGAGGGAATTCGCTTATGGTTGCCGAATTCCTTCCAGGAAAATTTAGTTACCTCCTCCCTATAGTAAAAGCTAAGGGGTATCGGTAGCGTGAAAGTCGGTAAGGTAACACCATGCAGCTTCACGGAGTTATTAATTTACATAAACCTCCAGGGCAATCGTCCCATCAAGCGGTTGTCTGGTGTCGCCGCAACCTAGAACAGGGGAAGGTAGGACATGTAGGCACTCTAGATCCTGGGGCTACGGGGGTCTTGCTGCTGGTTTTAGGTGAGGCTACCCGTTTGGCGGAATATTTTACGAACCAAGATAAAGTTTACCGAGCCGAGTTAACCTTGGGCTATACTTCCACTACCTACGACTGGGAGGGGGAGGTCTCCTCCAACTCCCAACCATTTCAGCTTACCCCTGGGGAAGTGGAAACGGCTCTGGAGCATTTTCGGGGAACGATTTGGCAGCAGGTACCTGTCTATTCTGCGGTCTCCGTAGGGGGTAAACGTTTGTATAAAATGGCTCGGCGAGGGCTTCCAGTGAAAGCTCCCATACGCCAGGTTACCATCAGCTCTCTGAGCCAGCTTCCTAGCGAACCCCTACTGACCCAGGGGAGTGTCGTAACCTTGGAAGTCCATTGTAGTAAAGGGACTTATATCCGCTCTTTGGCTAACGATATAGGTAGCTTATTAGGTTGTGGAGCTTTGTTAAGCAACTTGGTGCGCCTAACAAGTGGCACCTTCAGGTTGCAGGACTCTTACTTTCCTGACGAAATAGTTAACCGGTGGCAGGAGGGTCAACGAGAAGAGCTGCTGGCGCCGCTGGATCTGACCAACTTGGGTTTATCTTGGCTAGAGTTATTACCCGGGGAAGAGGTAGCCATAAGCCGTGGACAGTCGCTAAAATGTACCAAGGAACGCCTGAACGGTCTCCTCAGCGAGGGGCAGGAGCTACTCCTTATCAGCCAGAGCAAGATTATCGGGGTGGGAGCCTTTTACTCCGCATACCAAATTATTCGCACCCGCAAAGCTTTTAACAACGGTATTATGGTGAATGTCTAACAGTTTTGATAATCAAAGGTGACAGATCACGAGAAAGGTTGGCGATAATATTATGGAAGTGATCATGCTAGCAGAGGCGTGTCCTGGGGAACGCCACTTGGTGCTGGGTAACTTCGATGGCGTACATCGGGGACACCGCGTCTTAATCGAACATGCTGTTGCTCTTGCTCAGCGCTCGGGAGGAGTTTCATCTGCACTGGTGCTGGAGCCTCATCCTCAAGAGCTGCTCAACCCGCTGGGAGCACCAAAGCTCCTTACTCTACCTCCTGAACGCGAACGTTTACTCCGCGAGATGGGACTGCAGGAAATTGTGGTGGCTTCCTACGATGCTTCTTTTAGTAATTATGATGCTCATGCTTTTGTCGAGGAAGTGCTGGTAGCCAAACTTGGAGCACGCTCCGTTTCTGTAGGTACCAGCTATCTTTTTGGTAAAGGTGCCAGTGGGGATGTAAATAAGCTTAGAGAAATGAGTAAAAAGCTAGGTTTTGCCGTTCACCCTTTAACCCTCTACTGTCTGGAAGGGGTGGTGGTTTCCAGTAGCACCATCAGGCAAGCGCTACTGCGAGGAGATCTGCAGCATGCTCTAGACCTTTTGGGTCACGAATGGCGGATCATAGGTCAAGTAGTACACGGAGACGGTCGGGGTAGAACCATTGGTTTTCCTACGGCTAATCTAAGCATATCCTCTCGTGCCCAATTACCGAAGCATGGGGTTTACACCGGAACGGCATCTTGGTCGGGGGGAGAGCATCCTGCCCTTATCTATATCGGGGATCGTCCTACGGTGGGGATAGGAACGGTTAGAGTGGAAGCTCATCTACTGGGGTTTTCCGGGGAGCTCTACGGAGAGGAGCTTGCATTGGATATCCAACACTACCTGCGGGAAGAGACCCGTTTCGCTAACTTGGAAGAACTAAAAGAACAAATTGCCAAAGATATTATGCAGTGCCAGAGTAAAGCGGGAGTTTAGCGCTGTTCCCCCCAGGGGGAATGCTTATAACTTAGCAATAGATTGACAAATATCTCCTGTCCTGATATACTGACTTCGGTACCTAAAAACCAATCCATATGCTAGGATTATCGGCTCCTCCGGCTGTAGTCTTGGCATTTCGGGTGGACGGCTGTTCTTTAGCGCAGCTAGTACGAAAGTAAGGAGGAAACCTTTTTGATCAGCAAAGAAAAGAAAACCGCAATCATTAAACAGTATCAGCTGCACGAAGGCGATACCGGTTCGCCAGAAGTGCAAATAGCTGTTCTTTCGGAACGGATATCTGAGCTTACCGAGCACTTAAAAGTACATCGCAAAGATCACCATTCCAGGCGCGGCATGTTTTTAATGATTGGACAGCGGCGCGGGTTACTGGATTATCTGCGTAAAATTGATGTGCAGCGTTATCGCGATATTATCGGTAAGCTGGGTATCAGACGCTAAACAAAACCTTTACCAACCCTGACGTAAACAAGGCTGTCCCTTACAGGGGGTACCCTAAGGGACAGCCTATTTATATATACAGGGTTAAAAAGGAGGTAATTGGTATCTTTATATGGAAAAATAAAGCGACATAAATAAAAAAGCTTAAGGAGGCTTAAACATGCACACTGTAGAGATGGAACTGGCTGGACGCAAGCTGGTTCTGGAAACAGGGCGCCTGGCGAAGCAGTCAGGAGGTGCTGTTCTTATCAGTTATGGAGACAGTAGAGTTTTAGCGACAGCTACTGCCTCAAAGGAGCCCAGAATGGGGATCGACTTCTTCCCTCTTACGGTAGATTACGAAGAAAAGCTATACGCTGTCGGCAAGATTCCTGGTTCCTGGGCTCGTCGAGAAGGTCGTGCCAGTGACAAGGCTATTCTCTCCGGGCGGATCACAGACCGCTCCCTGCGTCCTTTGTTCCCTGAAGGGTTTCGTAACGATGTTCATATTGTCATTACGGTTCTCTGCGTGGAACAAGGAAACGCTCCCGATATTTTAGGACTTATTGCCGCTTCAGCTGCACTTACTGTTTCGCCCATTCCCTTTCAAGGACCGGTAGCTGCTGTTCTCGTAGGCTATGTGGACGGTAAATATGTTTTAAACCCTATGCCTGAAGAGCTGGAACGGAGCGATCTGCATTTAGTGGTAGCAGGAACGGAACATGCTATCAATATGGTAGAAGCAGGTGCCGTTGAGCTCCCGGAGGAGGTTGTCTTAGGAGGCTTAGCCTTTGGACACCAGGAGATTAAGCGGATCGTGGCTTTGCAACAAGAGTTGCAGCAGCTGGCAGGTAAAGAAAAAGAGGAAGTCACCTTGTATCTGCCGGCTCCCGAACTGGAACAAGCCGTGGGGAGTGCTGCTGCCGAAGCTCTAGCTCAAGCCGTGCAAAACCCAGATAAAGTGCAGCGTGCCGAAGCTATTGCCCAAGTGCGTAGTCGGATATTAAGCGAAATGCTGCTGCAGTTTCCCGAACAGGATAAAGATATCAACAAGGTGATGGATAGTATCTTCACCGTCTTGGTGCGGCAGCAGATCCTGGAAGGAGTCCGACCCGACGGTCGTCAAGCCAAAGAAATACGTCCGGTGGCTGTGGAAGTTGGTGTCCTTCCCCGCACCCATGGCAGCGGTTTGTTTACCCGAGGACAGACCCAAGTTCTCACGGTGGCTACTTTAGGTACCATGGGAGATATGCAGCAACTAGATGGTCTCACCGACGAGGAATCGAAGCGCTATATGCATCACTACAATTTTCCTCCCTTTTCCGTAGGCGAAGCTCGTCCTCTCCGCGGGCCTAGTCGCCGCGACATCGGACACGGTGCCTTAGCGGAACGGGCTTTGGAGGCGATGCTCCCTTCGGAGGAAGAGTTTCCTTACACCATCCGTCTGGTCTCCGAAGTGCTGGAATCTAACGGTTCCAGTTCCATGGCCTCGGTCTGTGGTTCCTCCCTGGCTTTGATGGACGCCGGTGTACCCATTCGTGCCCCTGTCGCCGGCATTGCTATGGGTCTGATTACCGATGGTTCCAAAGTCGCTATTTTGAGCGATATCCAAGGTATTGAAGACCATGAAGGTGATATGGACTTTAAGGTGGCTGGCACCGCTAAAGGCATTAACGCCATCCAAATGGATATCAAAGTGGCAGGCTTAGAGCTGGCTATCTTGCAACAAGCCTTAGAGCAGGCGCGGGAAGGTAGGCTCTATATCCTGGGTAAAATGAATGCCGTTTTGGCAGAAGCTCGCGGGGATCTTTCTCCTTATGCTCCACGAATTCTAACTTTGGTTATTGATGTGGATAAAATCCGCGAAGTAATTGGTCCTGGCGGCAAAGTTATTCAGAAGATTCAAGCGGAGACCGGAACCAAAATTGATATCGAGCAGGACGGTAGAGTTTTTATCGCTGCTGTGGATGCCCAGTGGGGAGAAAAAGCTTTGCGGATGGTGGAAGCTATTGTGCGTGATGTGGAAGTGGGCGCAGTCTACATGGGTAAGGTTACCCGAGTAGAAAAATATGGAGCTTTTGTCGAGATAGCCCCCAGCAAGGAAGGGTTAGTCCATATATCGCAACTGGATATCGACAGGGTTGCTCGCACCGAAGATATTGTCAATGTAGGCGATGAAATTTTGGTGAAGGTAACTGAAATCGATAAAATGGGTCGCATCAATCTTTCCCGTAAGGAAGTGCTACTCAACAACCCTCCACCCCAAAAATAAGGGGTGAGGTAGTTGTCTCCGAAGAAACGCCGGTCTGCCATCTCCCCGGGACAAGTGAGTCTGGTTCCCTTGGGGGGAATGAACGAACTCGGTAAAAACATGTGGCTCCTGGCTCTAGATAATAGTTGGCTGCTACTGGATGCCGGATCTGCTTTTCCCGAAAATGAAATGCTGGGGGTAGACATGGTTATCCCGGATGTCAGCTACCTCTTGGCGAATAAGAGTAAGCTGAAGGGGATTATCCTCAGCCATGCCCATTTAGACCATTTTGGTGCCTTACCCTACCTGCTGGACAAGATATCAGTTCCTATTTACGGTTCGCCTCTCACCGTAGCCGTGGTCAGACATTATTTATCCGGCTACACCCAGGCGAAACCTCCGGTTTTTCATACCGTTGCCCCCGGGGAGCGTTTTAGCGTAGCCGGTATCTCCTGTGAAATGCTGGCAGTTAATCATGACCTCCCCCAGTGTTGTGGGGTAGCTGTGGCTACCCCTCAAGGTTGGGTAGTTTATACCGGTGACTTTAAGGTAGATTATACCCCGGTAGTAGGAACCCCTATAGATTTAGCTCGCCTGGGACAATTAGGGCAGGAAGGGGTTCTCTGTCTCCTGGCGGATTCCACCAATGCGGAGTTAGCCGGGAGTACCCTTTCCGAGAGCAGTATGGGGAAAAGATTGGAACAGGCTCTTAAAGAAGCAGGGGAGCGCATAGTCGTCCATCTGAGCGGGTACGATTTACTGCGTTTACAACAACTGCTCTGGCTGGCAGCCGAACAAAAGCTGCAGTTGCAAATAGTCTCTCCAGATGTGCAACAGATGATGGCGGTAGCTGTTCAAGCCGGCGCCCTGCAGCTTCCGCCTCAAACCCCAAATAGCAAACGCCGAGGTGAGCCGGGGATACGCCCCAGGCAGTTAGTCATTACCTCCACTCCCGCAGGTGAGCATTATTTGGCTCCTCTGTTGGGGGTAGGCTATGGGCGTAACCTGGTGCAACGCGGTGATACCGTGATCATCACCGGCGCTCGTATTCCTGGCAGTGAAAAATTGGAGCAGGAAGTTATCAACAGTCTCTATAAACAAGGGGTAGCCCGGGTGGTAGAAATAAAGTCCGATGGGGTCTACAGCTCTCACGCAGCCCGAGACGAATTAAAGTTAGTTTTAACCTTAACCCGACCCCAAAATTTTGTCCCTATGCACGGAGAGACACGACAATTGGTGCAGCATAAAGAGTTGGCTCGGGAGTTGGGGTGGCGAGAGGAGCAGATTCATCTGCCGGCTAACGGTAAACTCATCACCTTTGCTCAAGGTCAAGGAGCGATCAAAGGTGTTGTCCCCGCGGGAAACTTGTTGCTGGAAGGATTCGGCACCAGCGACAGTGGGGGGGTCGTCTTGCGAGATCGGCAGCAGCTTTCTGAGGAAGGGTTGCTGGTGGCTGTGATTACCGTCCATCGTGAAAACGGGCGCCTCCTAGGGGAACCTCAATTATGGAATCAAGGTTTTGTGTACCAAAAAGAGGCCACCGATCTTTTCGCTGAGTTGCAAGAAAAAGTCAAGCAGCTTGCCCAAGAAATGAGTGCGGCAGGCAAGTACGATTGGACTACCTTAAAAAATAGCTCTCGTGATATAATTAGCAAAACCATTTACGAACGGACTCATCGCCGCCCAGTGGTTTTAGTTACTGTGATGGAAATCCGGTCTCATAATCGTTAAAAACTTGGAATTTGAAATAAGGGGATCTCTGACGAAGGATTTTCCCCAGAGACTGGGAAATATAAATACAATACGCATACGAAGTTGCACATGCTAATGGGGGATGACAGAGTGGAAGCTGATGTGAAAGCCAAAATCCTTCTCGTGAGTGATAATCTCTCCAGTGTGGAGGTACTTACAGCTATCCTGGAACCTACTTATCCAGTTGTTTTGGCAGCCAACGGAGAAGAGGGCGTTAAAACTGCCGAGGAAGTTCTCCCCGACTTGATTCTGCTGGATGTTAAGCTCCCCGACAACAAGGGGTTCGAGGTCTTAACTATTCTTAAAGAATCCGACCTTACCCGAGGGATCACCGTGATCATGATCACCGAAGAAACCAACATTGCCGATGAAGAGTGTGCTTTAGCTCTAGGTGCCGTCGATTATATGGCTAAGCCATTTAATCAGGCCATTGTTCGAGCTCGAGTTTTAAACCAAATGCAAACTCAGGCTTACATCCGCACCATCGAACGGATGGGGATGATCGACGCTCTGACCGATATACCAAACCGACGTAGCTTCGATGCCCAATTGAAGAAAGAATGGGAGCGGGCGATTCGTGAGCGCACCTGCATAGGCATTCTCATGATGGATTTAGACGACTTTAAGCAATATAACGATACCTACGGTCATACCCAGGGTGATGTGCTGTTACGCACCATCTCTCGTGTGCTGGAACAGTCTTTAAAGCGTCCTGCAGACTTTGTGGCACGTTGGGGTGGCGAAGAGTTTGTCATTTTACTTCCCAACACCGATGCCGAAGGAACTGTGGCTGTAGCCGAGCAAGTCCGGGAGCATGTAGCCAGGGAAGTCATCCCTCACAGCGATGGTACCGCTACTCACATTACTATCAGTATTGGGGTTAATGCTCTTATGCCCCAGCGTTACGATTCCACCTTTGGTTCCCAAATGGCTATGGAAGAGTTTGTTTGTGGTGCTGATGTGGCGCTCTACGAAGCCAAACATGCCGGCAAGAACCGGGTGCGCCAATTCCTGGGTGATAGCTCCGACTTCCAACGGATTCGCGAAAATTTGCTGTAAGCCAGCGACCATACAACCAACCCATACACCAAGGCTGTCAGGAGGGAGGTTCCTCTCTCCGAGACAGCCTTTCGTGCTCCAAGCCTAGGGAGGTGGTTTAGTTGGAAACCAAGAACATGAAACCGGTTTTTCTACAGTCTGAGATATTCTGGGCTATCTCCGAGGCAGTATCTGGGCAGAACCAAGGAACTGGGACGGGGTAAAGCGTGGGGAGGGCAACCAATGATGGAGCTATGGGAAAGGCTTCTAGCGGCACTTAGCATCTCCTCTGGACACGGCGAGAAGTTCGGTCCCCGCATTGTGGTTATTGGAGGAGGTACCGGGCTGGCCATGCTGCTGCGAGGTTTGAAAAACTACAGCAGTAACCTTACGGCTATTGTTACCGTGGGAGATGATGGGGGTTCTTCCGGGCGCTTACGTCAGGATTTGGGTGTTCTTCCCCCTGGAGATATACGTAACTGCTTAGTGGCTTTATCCGATGCGGAAAGTCTTCTCACCCAGCTTTTCGATTACCGCTTCCCTCAGGGGGAGGGGTTAGCCGGGCATAACTTTGGCAACCTGTTTTTAGCTGCCTTAACAGAGGTTATGGCAGGGGACTTTTTACAGGCAGTGCAAGCTTGCAGCCGAGTTTTAGCTGTGCGAGGGCAAGTATTACCAGCGACATTACAACAGGTGACTTTAGTGGCGGAGTATGATGATGGGACTGTACTCCGGGGCGAATCGCTAATCGGACGCACTCCCAGGCGGATCCATCGCTTACGTCTCGATCCCCCGGCTCCCGAAGCTCTACCTGAAGCCAGGCAGGCTATTGCCGAAGCCGATGCTATTATCCTCGGTCCCGGGAGCTTATATACCAGTATAATTCCTAACTTGCAAATGCAGGGGATGGTGCAAGAGATTCAAAGGAGTCCAGCTACGGCTATTTATGTCTGTAACATTATGACCCAACCTGGTGAAACAACCGAACACAGCGCTGCCGACCATTTACAGGCCCTACTGGAACACAGCCAACCCCGCCTGGTGGAGTACATGCTGGTCAACGAGGGGGAAGTTTCTAAGGAGAGCCGCGAGCTTTATGCCGTTGAAGGCGGCGCACCTGTGGTCGTAGACCGAGAACGTTTGACCGATTTTGGTATCCACTTAGTAACAGCCAACCTCATTGCTCCCGGGACGGTGGTTCGCCACGACTCGGTAGCTCTAGCTCAAGCTCTGCTGGATATTATCGCCAGGGAACGCTACACCTTGCGCCGGCGACGTGCTCTGGTGCGCCAGCTCCAGGCCATGCAAAAGGGTTAAAGCAAAGGATTTAACAAGCCATATGTCGAAATATTAACGGCGAAGCCAGTAAAATACCCTTTTTTAAGGAGGAAATAATATGTCCAATGCGCCGTATCCCTTGTACCAGGTAGATCCAGGAACCAACTTGCGTCAGTTTGTGGCTTTATGGGCAGAGAAGTATCAAGAGAAGAACGCTTTTCGTTTTCAAGATGAAGGAACTGCAGAAATAACCGATATCAGCTTTCAGCAGTTTGCCCAGGATGTGGCAGCTTTGGGCTCAGCCTTTTTAGAGCTGGGGTTACAGCGAGCTAAAATTGCCGTGGTGGGGGACAACAGCTACGATTGGATTATCACCTACTTCGCCGCTACCAACAGCAACAATATTATTGTCCCCTTAGACCGAGACCTTAGCGCTACCGAAGTAGGTTACCTACTGCAGCGCAGCGATTGCCAGGTGGTCGTCCATTCCCAGCGTTACAGCTCCATGCTGGCGTCCATGTCCGCTCAGCTGCCCCATCTGCAACACACCTTCCTGGTAGGTCCAGGCGGCTCCTTACGGGAGTTGCTAGCCCATGGTCATCAGCTGCGTGCAGCAGGCGACACCAACTTCGACCAGGTTGATTTAGACGATACCGCTTTAGCTGCTCTTCTCTTTACCTCAGGCACGACTGGGGTAGCCAAAGGGGTGATGCTTAGTCATTTAAACCTCTCCAGCGATGCTCGTATTTCTATAATGGCAGTACAGCTACTACACAGCACCTTACTGGTGTTGCCGTTACATCACTCTTTTACCTTTACCACCAGCGTGCTCTGTTCTCTACACAGTGGTGCCACGGTGGCTATTAATAAAACCCTTAAAGATTTAGCTGACGATTTGCGCCTCTTCAAGCCGCGCTTTCTCTTTTTAGTCCCGGCTTTGGTGCAAGCTCTCCACAAGCGGGTATGGCAAACCATGCGCAAAGCTGGGCGTGAAGCCTGGTTGCAACAAGTTGTCGCTCACAGCGACGCCCTGGTTGGTTTAGGGGTAGATTTACGTAAGGTTATCTTCCGGCAAGTTTTAGAATCCTTTGGGGGAGATTTGGATCTTATCATCAGCGGGGGGGCTGCTCTGGATCCTTCACTGGTAGCTAAATACCACTCATTTGGCATTGACTTAAGAGAAGGGTATGGAACCACCGAATGCTCTCCGGTTATTTCCGTGAACCGGAATAACCATTTTCAGGTAGGGAGTGTGGGGCAACCCTTGCCTTCATTGGAAGTTATGATACACGCCCCGGACGAATTAGGGGAGGGGGAAATTTGCCTCAAGGGCGACATTGTCATGG